>DEBN01000116.1:0-8308 GCA_002348825.1 Gammaproteobacteria bacterium UBA2955 | reverse complement strand
CAAAACCTGACTATAGCCTTGGGATCGAGCGTAGTCTGCGTTAGCCACCTGGTCGCCGCGTGAGGCCTTAGCCGACAGCGGCACCAGCAAGTTCAATTTAGCCAAAGTAAGCAGTTCGAACAGGGCGTTAGCACCCGCCCGCGACAGTACGACATCTGCCGCACCGAGCAGATCACCCCAACCTTCGGATACATACTCAAATTCCAAGTAACCGGTCCGTGCTTCGCCGCTGACTTTGCCCTCACCACAGACATGAATCACCACATATTCCTGCAGTAACGTCGGCAACGCCTCGCGGACAACTTGATTGAGCCTGTCCGCGCCAAGGCTACCACCGGTCACCAAAAGAATTTTCTTATCTCCCAATGCCAGCGCAATACGGCCCTTATCGCCATCGCCAGCCAATAGCTCGGGCCTAATCGGTGTGCCCGTATGCACGATCCGACCTCGGAATCTTGACACTACAGTCTCGGCAAAGCTGATACAAAATGTCCTCACAAACGGCGCAGCCAGACGATTCGCCAACCCGGGTGTCAGATCAGATTCGTGAGCAACAACCGGCACCCGCAACAACCAAGCGGCAAATACCAGCGGCAATGAAACGAAGCCACCTTTCGAAAAAACAACTTTCGGCCTGATTCGCCGCAGTAACACCAGCGACTCGACTACGGCCCAAGCAATGCGCCCTAAATCGGTGAGGTTTCGCCAATCCAAATAGCGTCGCAACTTACCTGCGGCGATACCGTGAAAGGTCACGTTACGGCCGCGCAGCAGCTTTTCTTCAAAGCCGCTTCGGGTGCCAATAAAATGCACCGTCCACTGCTTTATTAGTAGCTGATCAACCAGTGGCAAAGCAGGCACTACATGGCCGGCACTGCCTCCACCCACCAGTGCAATAACACGGGAGTCGTTTTGCTTAGGCATAGGCTCGGCAACCATTTCAATACCCCAGCACTTGCTTAAGCAACGGCACAGTAAGCAGTCGTTGGTGGGTAAGAGTGGCCTCGTCAAGCCGTTCAAGATCGCGGACTAACGTCGATAAATCTCTAGGCCCTCGCCGCAACCAATACTCTAGGACTGCGTCCGGCAGATCATAACCTTTTGCTCGCGCACGCCGACTTAACACCTCGGCCTTGCCGTGATCCTGCAGCGGTACGAGCGAAAAGTGCGCGAACCCACGCATGCGCGAATTCAAATCGGGTAGATCAAACTCAACCCCTAAGGCAGACTGATCATGGCTAACCAACATTTCACCTTCCAGCGCATGCAGCGTTTGATAGATCGACATCACCGCCTCCTCATGCTGTTGGCGGCCCTTCAATTGGCCTAGGTTATCTATTGCCACGAGCGCGTTGCGCGCCGAGGACAACTCCGCGGCGCGCAGAACCTGGGCACTCCACTCAGTTTCCGGCCCTCCACAGTCAAGGTAAATGGCCTGACGGCCCGATTGCAGAGCCGCGCTGCTGCACGCTCGCAACAAATGACTGCGGCCGCTGGCCCGCGCGCCACTGACCCAAATACCTCTAAAGCCAACGTGCGAGGTTCGCAAAAACGCCATCAACTCGACGTTTTCGCCGATAACAAAGTTGTCCATAGTCGGACGATACTCTTCGTCTATCGGTAACGTAATCTGAGTGCTCAAGAGTCGCTACTGCCTTCCCGAGCGATGACTTCAGCTTGTTTTCGGCGTGTCAGTTCGCGCCGCGCGCGCGCCCCCCAGACCACCACGTAATGCGCACCTGAGACAGCTCCGAGCATGGCCAGCAACCACAAGCAATAGGGATCAACCCATTGCTCAGTACTGCCTCCCAAATACTCGCCCAACTGCGCCAATAACGGCAGTTGCACGGAGGCGCTGGGCAATAGATACAACATTATCAGAATCAAAGTGACCACCTGCATGGCTGTGTTTGCTTTGCTGATCAAGCTCGGTTTGATCTCAAAAGGGCCAAAAAAGATCCGGTACAAAGTACCGCCAAAGAGAATGATCAGATCACGGCCGATCGTCAAAACCGCGAGCCACAAAGGAATGTAACCCTGAAAAGTAAAGACGATAAACGTGGCAGCGACCAAGATTTTATCCGCTAAGGGGTCAAGGATAGACCCCAAGTGCGTTTGCCAGTTGTAGTGGCGCGCCAGAGCGCCATCGACGCCGTCGGATATACCGGCAACGGCCATCAAGCCCAACGCCAAAGCGATTTCACCGTGCCAAAGAAACAGGCTTGTTGGGACCACCAACAGCATGCGCAAGATCGACAGCACATTAGGCAGGTAACGCATCAGTCACGCCACAACAAACGAGTCAGCGCAGCTTGGCCCTGAGAAGCCTCCGCTGCCAGTCGGCCGTCGCGCGTCAATAACGACAACAACAACTTTTCGCTAGCCGCAGTACGAATCTTCAACGTCATTTCGCCGTCAGCGATCGATCTCACACTGACCTCTTCAACAAATTCGAATTGACGAAAGTAATTCATCATTCGAGCGTATTGCCCTATTTCTCTGATCTCACCGACATGCAAGGTATGGTCAAACTGATCGCCAGAGAAGACGGTCATAGCTGGGGCAAAATAGGTGGTCGCCAGTTGCATGGCGATCTTAACTGCTTGCCTTGCACTCAACCCGGAGAAGTTACTCGTTACCGGTGCGAGATCTTCAGCGAATGCAACCTGCCAATCGCCACTGTAGAGCGTCTGATCGCCGTTACGTTGAGCACGCATTCGGCCGACTATAAGTTGATTAACGCCGTAACGGTCGGACGCACTGGTAAGCGTCGGTAGAAAGTTCCCCCACACAATACCCGGCGACACCAGCAAGTTATCCTGCAGGTCAAGCAGCGGCAACGCCACGGGCAGCCCGCGCTGGCGGGCTTGGCGTTTGAACGCGCGCGCAAGCTCAAGCTGGCTGCCGTCGCGCAGCAACGACCTTTGACCATCCTGCTCTACCACCATCCACGCCATAGTTAACGGTCGACCAGACCACCAGATCGGCAGCCGCGCTTCGCGAACCAAATCCAGTACCGCTTTTTCCTGGAATCTGACTTTGAGTTCCAGAGCCCCTGTGCGACCCTGGGAATCCGCCTCGTCAGCCCGCACGAAAACGTATTCGCTATAAAAACGATCCGGTCGCGCTAACGCCTCACTGACCCGCTGATGGCGTGGAATCGTGCTCAATCCAGTGACTCGGGATAACACTTGCAACAAACCCTGCCGTGCTGCTTCCCGACGATTGGCGTCGCTCTGATCCACAACCGGCTGCTGTACGGTATAAAGGTCGTCGGCGTCTATTTCGGCAACCGCCAACATCGGCGCACACAGCAACGGCACCATCACTAGGGCGCGAAAGGCACCCTTAGCGGCAATACTGCGGGCGAGATGGGTCATAAGCTCTACGTCTTTTGACTGGTGAACGCTCAGTGTAGCTAATTCCAACCAGCATTGAGAACACCGTCTGACATACACACAAAGCGGTGCGTATTCCCGCACCGCGCTGGCGCCTGTACAATGCGTAGCAAAATCATCGGGATCAACGGGTGTCCGAGTCTAATCCACCTACAGGCTTGACCTATAAACAGGCAGGCGTCGACACCGAGGCCGGTGCCGATTTAATTCGTCGTATCGCTCCAGCAGCGAAAGCCACGAAGCGCCCAGAACTGCTCGGTGGTCTTGGTGGATTCGCCGCCATGGCCGAATTACCCAGCGGCTACACCCACCCCATATTAGTAACCGGCACAGACGGTGTGGGTACCAAACTAAAACTCGCAATCGATTACTCACGCCATGACGGAGTTGGCCAGGATCTTGTCGCCATGTGTGCGAACGATGTTTTGGTAACAGGCGCTGAAGCGTTCCTATTTCTCGACTACTACGCTACCGGCAAACTCGACGTAGACATTGCAGAGCGCGTGATCAAGGGCATCGCTAAGGGCTGCGAAATAGCAGGCTGCGCGCTTGCCGGCGGCGAGACCGCAGAGATGCCCGGTTTTTACAGTGACGGTGAATACGACCTCGCTGGGTTTTGCATTGGCGTAGTTGAGAAAAGCAAAATTATCGACGGCCAGCGCATAGCAGTGGGCGACCAGATCATCGGCCTACCCAGCAGCGGTCCGCATAGCAATGGTTATTCATTGATTCGCAAAGTTTTAGAACATCAAGCCGTTATCCCCAGCGAACCGTTGCTCGACGATTTGCTGGCACCGACACGGATATACGTGAAACCCGTGCGCGAATTACTCAACCATGTCGAAGTGAACGGCATGATTCACATAACCGGGGGCGGCTTTTACGAGAACATTCCCAGAGTCTTTTCCGATCCGTCGCACGCTGCGCGCATTGAACTGGACAGTTGGCAACGACCCGAGGTTTTCAACTGGTTACAACAGGCGGGCAACATCAGCGACGAGGAAATGCTCAGCACCTTCAACTGCGGCATCGGTCTCTTGTTAGTCGTCCGCGCAGAGGACAGCGCGGCTGCAGTAGCACATCTGCAAGCACATGGCGAACATCCGAGCATTGTCGGCGAGATTGTCTCAAGCGGCACCGCGGCCGCCTCTGGCCAAGTGGTGATCGCTTAAACTCGGCGAACGCGCTTGCGGCATACGCATCACTTATTGCCGATCAGGTTTTCGGCAGGGTTACGCCGGTCTGTCCCTGATACTTGCCGCCGCGATCTTTGTAACTGACCTGACAGCGTTCGTCAGACTGGAAAAACAGCATCTGCGCGACACCTTCGTTGGCATAAATCTTCGCCGGTAACGTCGTAGTGTTGGAAAACTCCAAGGTAACGTGTCCTTCCCATTCGGGCTCGAGCGGCGTGACATTCACAATGATGCCGCAGCGCGCGTAGGTGGACTTACCCAAGCAAATCGTCAGCACGTCTTCGGGTATACGGAAATATTCAACCGTGCTCGCCAGCGCAAATGAGTTCGGCGGAATGATACAAACGTCATCTTCGATATCGACAAAGCTGTTCGCATCGAACGCCTTGGGATCGACCGTTGCCGAGTGAATGTTCGTAAATACCTTAAACTGGGGACCGCAACGGACATCATAGCCATAACTCGACGTACCATACGAAATAACCTTATTACCGTCTTGGTGACGCACCTGTCCGGATTCAAACGGCTCGATCATACCGGCCTGGGCTTGTTCAATAATCCAACGGTCAGACTTAATGGTCATAGTGTGCTCTCTAGCTCTTGATTCGTATTACGCGCAGCGATCCCGCGGCCGTTAATCATCAACCATGCGAATAGTTGGTGCAGCTTGATCCCGTGTCCACAGGCGCGCGGCTAGATGCCGCGCCGCGTCCCTATACAGCTCGCTCGCTGCCGATTCCGGGGCAGCGCGAACCGTTGGGATGCCACCATCCGCGTGCTGTCGAATATGCATCGACAAGGGCAACTGCCCTAACAGAGGCACGCCGAGATCAGCGGAAATTTTTGCGCCCCCGCCGGTGCCGAAGGGGTAACTGATGTGACCGCAATTCTCGCACTGATGCACGCTCATATTCTCGAGAATGCCTAACACTGGAATGTCCACTTTGCCAAACATCTCGACGCCCTTAATGGCGTCCAGCAGCGCAATGTCCTGAGGGGTTGTTACGATCACAGCACCGGCAACCGGAGCCTTTTGCGACAGCGTCAGCTGGATATCGCCGGTACCTGGGGGCATATCCACAATCAAATAATCCAGATCACCCCATTGGGTCTGCCCAAGAATCTGCTGCAATGCGCCGCTGGCCATGGGGCCACGCCAGACCATCGGCGTTTTTTCTGTGATCATAAAGCTCATAGACATGGCCTTCAGCCCGTGAGCGCGGATGGGTTCGAAGTACTTACCGTCTTTTATATCGGGGCGTTGCCCCTCCTCAACACCCAGCATTACGCCTTG
This sequence comes from Gammaproteobacteria bacterium UBA2955, assembly GCA_002348825.1. Lineage (GTDB taxonomy): Bacteria > Pseudomonadota > Gammaproteobacteria > Pseudomonadales > Azotimanducaceae > UBA4421. The sequence goes on along the minus strand of DEBN01000116.1, from coordinate 2,420 downwards.
GCTTGGACCGTAGATGTCCGCATCGAGCAACCCTACTTTTGCGCCTTCCGCGTCTAGGGCTAGCGCTAGATTTACGGCCGTGGTGGACTTGCCAACACCACCCTTGCCGCTCGCCACTAACACAATGTTTTTAACCCGATTAAACGCTCGACCATGATCCGCAGCGAAGCGCAGCTCCAAGTCGATGTCGGCATTACCTAAAAACTCGCTCAGCTGTTTCTGCAATAGCGGCTGCAGACCATTGGCGGGATAACCCAGAGTGACCGAAACATGCGCCCCAGATTGCATAATTTTCGCGCCCAACTCTTGCCAGGTTTGGCCCAAGTAGGGATCTTTGAACTCATCAACCTTCATTTGTTTTTGGCGCCGTAATTAACCAGCGCTAGTGTAGTGCCCTTCGATGGACGGGTATAGCAAGCGTCGCCGCCACAAGGCTTGCAACTGCAGAGGCTTTTGCTGAATACGGCCGCCGATGCGAACCGTCTAAGTCCAACTTCAATCACGATATCGACGCTCTACCTCCATCCCAGCAAAACACTTTTGCCACCACTCTTTGAACAATCCACCCTATAATTGGCTCAGCTCTTCGACTCGCTAGACCAGCTAGGACCTTCATGCACCGCCAAATTTTTGTCACCAGCGCCTTGCCAAACGCCAACGGCCCGATCCACCTTGGGCATATGCTTGAGCACATCCAAACGGATATTTGGGTGCGTTTCCTGCGCATGCGCGGTCATTCGGTCGTCTACGTGTGTGCCGACGATGCCCATGGCACCGCGACCATGATCAAGGCAGAGCAAGAGGGCGTGTCGGCAACAGAGTTGGTCGACGCCGTGCGTCGCCAGCATTTGGCTGACTTTAACGGCTTTCTGGTCGAGTACGATAACTACCACTCCACGCACTCGAACGAAAATAGACATTATTCGGAGCTCATTTTCTCCCGCCTAAAAGAACAAGGGCTGATCTTCACTAAAAATGTTGAACAGCTGTATGACGCCGAAAAGGGCTTGTTCCTTGCAGATCGTTTCGTCATTGGCAGCTGTCCAAAATGCCATACAGACGGTCAGTACGGTGACAATTGCGAAAGCTGTGGGGCAACCTACAACGCAACCGAGCTCGGCAACCCGAAGTCCATCTATTCTGGCAGCGCACCCGAATTACGCGCCTCAGAACACTACTTTTTCGATCTTGGCCAATACACAGATTTTCTCCGCCACTGGACCAAATCGGGGACGGTGCAGCCAGAGATCGCAAACAAACTCAGTGAATGGCTGGACGATGAGTTGCGGCCCTGGGACATATCGCGGGACGCACCCTACTTCGGTTTTACGATACCCGGCACCGAGGACAAGTACTTTTACGTGTGGATGGACGCGCCGATTGGGTACATGGCGAGCCTGCAGAACCTGTGCGATCGGCGCGACGATCTGAACTTCGATACTTTCTGGGAACAGGACAGCAGCGCCGAAGTGCATCATTTTATCGGTAAAGACATTGTTAATTTTCATGCTCTGTTCTGGCCTGCAGTGCTGAGTGGTGCCGGTTTTAGAACGCCCAGCCGCATTCACACCCATGGCTTCGTAACCGTAAACGGCACAAAAATGTCAAAGTCACGAGGAACATTCATTCTTGCTGAACGGTATCTGGAACATTTGAATCCCGAATATCTACGCTACTACTACGCCACCAAGCTCAGCGACTCAGCCGATGATCTGGACATTAACCTCGACGACTTTGTGCAGCGGGTGAATGCCGATTTGGTCGGAAAAATCATTAATATCGCCAGCCGCACCGCGGGATTTTTGGTAAAACACTTTGACGGAGAACTCAGTCCTGACTTGCCTGACCAACCGCTGATGCAGAAGTTCTTGGACGCAGGAGATCGCATCTCAGACCATTTCGAAAGAGGCAATTTCGGCAAGGCCATGCGTGAAATTACCGCCCTGGCTGATCTAGCGAACCAGTACGTCGCTGCCGAAGAACCCTGGAACATGATTAAAGATCCCGATCGCAAGGAGGGAGTGCAGCCCGTATGCAGTCAGGCGATCCAGATGTTCCGGGCGCTGATGATCTTTCTCAAGCCGATTCTGCCGGAAACAGCTCGTCGAGCCGAGGCGTTCCTCGCCGTGGAGCCCTTGCAGTGGGCCGACTTGGCAAGTGACCTAGGGGGGCATCGAATCAATCCGTTCAAGCCCATGTTGCAACGTATGGAAGCCAAACAGGTTGGGCTTTTGCTCGACGCATCCGAACCAGAAGCCGCCGCAGACGCCAAACCACAAGAAGCTGAGGTAGGCACCACCATCAATATTGAGGATTTCAATAAAATTGAATTGCGGGTCGCCAGAGTAATCAGCGCCGAACCCGTGGATGGTGCGGACAAGTTGTTGTCTTTGGTGTTAGACGTGGGTGATCACCAGCGT
>DEBN01000129.1:29979-52539 GCA_002348825.1 Gammaproteobacteria bacterium UBA2955 | reverse complement strand
CGAGATCGCGTTCAACTTCAGAATACTCGACAGCGTCCACTGCCGAGCGCCCCCACAGCACCAGACACTTCTCCAATTGTCGCAAGCATTCATGTGCGCGGCGGTCTAACGGCGCCGCCGCTGCCGCAAGAGCGGTCAAATAGTCTGCCACCAGCGCGCAGCTGTTTTGCACATGCGCGGCCATGGGCACCACCGAACTCCAGCGAACCAAGCAGCCCGCATAGGCACCCAGTCTCTCTGCCGTCTGTTGTCGCTGGAACGATGTCAAGCACTCGAGCAGCAGACGCTCGAACACTTGGCGCATACGTTTATTGATTACTTGCTCTAGCATGCAGAGATTGTAGCGCTTTATTTTTTCAGCATCGGCACCTCGCATATCGCTTTAACTGCGGGTTTTTATTGCCTAGTCCCTTGCGCAATGGGAACCTTAGCCCCCGCGATTAACCGAGCGAACAGACGATGCCCAAAATTGCCTTTTTGATGGACCCAATTGATACGTTGTCGGTGAAGAAAGATTCCACGCTGGCCATGCTCGCCGCGGCGCAGAAACGCGAGCTCGAGGTATTTTATCTAAAACAGGACGGCCTGGTTCTCAACCAAAGCGTGGTCACAGCCCTGATGCGACCTCTAAAACTTCGAGAAGATTTTTGCCTAACGCTGGATCCGGACATCGCCGGCGACGATTGGTACGAACTCGGCGCCGAGCACTCTGTAGCCTTAGCAGAGATGGACATCGTCATGATGCGCAAAGATCCGCCCTTCGATATGGAATACATCTACACCACCTATCTATTGGAGCGGGCGGAAGCCGATGGCGTTATGGTCGTCAATAGACCCGGTGCACTCCGCGACTGCAACGAGAAACTCTTCGCAACCATGTTTCCTCATTGCTGTCCTGAACTCATCGTCAGCCGCCGTATGGATCAGCTCAAAGCGTTCCACCAACATCACGCCAACGTGGTATTCAAAAAATTAGACGGCATGGGCGGGGCCTCCATATTTCGAATTATGCAGCAAGACCCAAACCTGAGCGTCGTTCTTGAGACGCTCACCAACGGCGGACGGGAACAAATCATGGGGCAGGTCTACCTACCGGAAATCGTTGATGGCGACAAACGCATACTACTGATCAATGGCGAACCCGTGCCATACGCGCTCGCGCGCATACCCTCGGCGGGCGAGACCCGCGGCAATCTTGCCGCGGGCGGACGTGGCGAGGGTCGGCCGCTGACGGATCGCGATAGGTGGATTGCACAACAAGTGGGCCCCGAACTGCGCCGCCGAGGCTTGATGTTTGTGGGTATAGATGTGATCGGTGACTACCTCACGGAGATTAACGTGACCTGCCCAACCTGCATAAGGGAATTAAATGAGCAGTTCGGTCTAGATATCGCAGGTGACCTCATCGACACCTGTTTACAACAGCTATAGGCACAGCACCTTTGATCGTCACCGACGCTTCTGCAGCCACACTCAACGACCCTATCGCTCCAAGAGACCGGCTGTGGTTTGGACTGTTTCTTGCGCTAGCGGCCCACGCAACTCTAATCCTCGGCATCAGCTCGAAATCCACACTGCCAAAACCGCAAACAGCGCTGTCGGTGTCGCTGTCAACGCCTGCTAACCTGGCGGCGCAAGAGCGCCCCATGCAGCGGGGCCGCGCTGACACCAGCCGTGCCACAACGGCCGGCCAACTTGAAGACTCGACGCCAACACCAGCCCAGCCAGCCGCCATTCTGCCGAATGCAAGCAAGAGTCAGGCGATCGCCTCGGCAACGCGATTGAATCGAAAGCAGTTAATTGCAGCAATCGCCGACACGCGCGCCTTAGACGGAACTGCGTCCCAAGCAGACCGAGTTCGGCGTCTGGACGAAACGGCAACCGACCCACGGATAAAAAATGCCGAGAGCGCATACTTAGCAATGTGGCGCCGAAAATGCGAGCGTCTAGGCCGAGTCAACTATCCGTCAGGGAACGTTCAGGGCGAACTCGTAATGCAAGTGAGCATCTTCAGCAGCGGCCATCTCGACTATGTGCGAATAGTGCGATCGTCCGGATCTTCGTTACTGGATCAAGCTGCCATAGATACGGTCAAACACGCTGCGCCCTATCAGCCCTTCTCCGTAGCGATGCGAAAGGCTTACGACCGACTGGAATTTACCAGGACCTGGCAGTACTCCAAATTTGGCACCGACATTAACCGTTAGCAGTGATTGGCCGTCGATGAATTTAAAAAACCACTTCCTTATGGCCATGCCCGGCTTATCCGGTGATTACTTCGCGAACACCCTGACCTATATCTGTGAGCACGGCGAGGACGGAGCAATGGGAATCGTAGTCAACAAGCCGTCGGATGTATCGATTCTCGAACTGCTCGCGCAATTGAATTTGCAGACGGATAAACGCTGGCTTGATAGGCCGGTTTTGTTAGGCGGCCCAGTGTCCCGAGAACGCGGTTTTGTACTCCATAGCCCTTATGAAAAATCTAGGCACTCGATAGAAATATCCGAAGACATATTATTGTCCTCGGCACTGGAAGTGCTCAGCGACATTACCGAGTCGAACGGTCCAGATCATGTGCTCGTCGCTCTGGGCTACGCCGGTTGGCAAGGCGGGCAGCTAGAAGAAGAAATCAAACGCAACGTCTGGCTCACAGCGGAAGCTAATTCAGATATTTTATTTGCTACGGACTTTGCCGAGCGTCTGGACAAAGCGGCCCTGCTGCTCGGTGTCGACATGCGCGCGCTCGTGGCCAGCGCAGGACACGCCTAAACCATGGACAATTTCAGCGAATTGTCCGAAGGCTATGTACTGGGCTTTGATTTCGGTCTCAAACACATCGGAATTGCGGTCGCACAAACTGTGACAGGGCATACGCGCGGCTTACGCACTGTGCCCGCTTCAAATGGCAACCCGCGTGACTGGCGGCAACTGAAAACATTGGTCGCCGATTACCGACCCATCGTCATCATTGTTGGACTGCCTTTGCATATGGATGGCACAGAGTCTGACATGGCGCAGCGCGCGCGAAAGTTCGCCGCTGACCTCGCTCATCGAACACGATGCGACGTCAAACTCAGCGACGAACGCCTCAGTTCCTGGAGCTCAGAGCGAACGGATGCCGTCCACAGCGACCTGCATCAGGAATCCGCGTGCCGGATTATCGAAACCTGGCTGCGCAGCTCTGGCCTAACCCGCTAGCCCAAACCAGCCTCCGGCACACAATGTTTAGCGAGGATGCCGGCGTCGACTAAATCCTCAAGAGCTTGCTGCATCGTCCGCATGCCACTGGCTCTGCCCATCTGCATCGCTGACCGAATATGCACAGGTTTATCCTCCCGAATAAGGTTGCGCACCGCCGGCGTAGCCTGCAACAGTTCAAAAGCGGCAGCACGACCAGCAGTAGGCGTTGGAAACAAACACTGAAATACCGCCCCGATTAGCGTTTGCGCAAGCACTTCACGCGCAAAGGTGCGTTGTGCAACCGGAATCAGTTGCAAGATTCGAACGACACTGTTCGCGGCGTCTGCCGCATGGCAAGTTGCAAGCACCAGAAGACCCGTTTCGGCGGCTTCAAGAGCCAACTCTACACTCAGCGCATCGCGCAGTTCGCCGACGACAATGACGTCGGGGTTTTCCCGCAGCGCGGCGCGCAACGCCCGGTCGAAAGACTGCACGTGCCGACCCACCTCGCGTTGATGCACCAACCCGCCGCGACTTCGATGGACGAACTCGATCGGGTCCTCAATCGTGATGACATGCCGCACTCCCTGCGTATTAATCCGCTCCACTAACGCCGCTTGAGTGGAACTTTTGCCGCTGCCGGTACGACCACTAAACAACACCAAGCCACTGATTTTTTCAGCCCAGCTGATCAGCACAGACTTGGCCGTTGGGTCGCCCAAAATTAGCTGTTCCAGCGCCGGAGGGGACTGTGCGAGGATTCGTAACACCGCGCCGGGGCCGTTATGGTGCTGAAACGCATTGACACGAAAACGACCAAGGTTAGCCGCCTCGAACGCAAAATCCAGGTCCGCTGAGTCGCTAAACTGTCGGCGCTGCTGCTCGCTCATCATGGCATGGAGGCTCGCTGATACGTCTTCACAAGATAAAACAGGCTCATCTACCGAGACTTTAAGCGCTCCTTGAACGCGCATCACCGGCGGATTCCCCGTCGAGAAAAACACATCTGATGCCCCTTGCCGCTTCGCTTCCTCCAAGAACGATAACCATCTCGCCATAAATCTGTCGCAGCTATTGCACAATCATGACCCTAGCGTCTTGTTGCGCGGGCGCGCAGCAGCGATCATTGTGGCTGCGTGTAAGTGCGCTGCCACTAAAACATTCAGTAAACCACTCGCGACCAAATATTGATGCCAATGCCAGATTTGTCTTCCCGCCATGCGCTGCTTAACGAGCGAATCCTTGCGGCCTGTGCAGCTGCACAACGCGACCCTGACTCGGTCGATCTGTTGGCGGTAAGCAAAACCAAGCCCGCGGAATTAGTCAGCGCAGCAGCCGCACAAGGCCTGATGCAGTTTGGTGAAAACTACCTGCAAGAAGCTGTTGAAAAAATTCAGCGCCTGCAACAACACGATCTGCAATGGCACTTCATTGGGAGAATCCAATCCAATAAGTGCAAACCCATCGCCAATGCTTTTTCCTGGGTTCAAACTCTGGACCGCTGGAAAATTGCCCAGCGGCTTGATCAGCTGCGTACTCTCCCCCAGCCTTTGAATGTGCTTATCCAAGTCAACTTAGACGATGACCCAAATAAGGCCGGTGTCGATAAACAGAACGCCGAGCGGCTTTTAGAGATGGTTCTGACTCTGCCTAATCTAGTGCCCAGAGGCCTAATGACAATATTGGCTAAATCGACAGATTCTGGGGCCGGCTATCAATCCGTGGCACAATTACACCAAGACTTGCAGCAAAAGTACGCGAGCGACGTACCGCAGTGGGATACCTTATCTATGGGCATGAGTGCGGATTTAGAAGCTGCTATTAACGCCGGCGCGACAATGATCCGCGTCGGCACTGACTTATTTGGCCCTCGCACAACCTAGGAGAAAAAGTTTGACCATCGCGTTTATCGGCGCCGGTAATATGGCCATCAGCCTAATTCGCGGGCTGGTCAAAAATGGCATGCAGTCCTCGGAACTAGTCGCCGCAGACCCCAGCGATGAGCAACGCGCTAAAGCCCAAGAGCTCGGCATACGCGCCGAGGCCAATAACGCCCGCGCTGTCAGCGACGCCGATATAATAGTGGTGGCGGTGAAACCACAAATCGCCGGTCAGGTGCTCAAAGCCTTAACCACGGTAACGTCGAGCCAACTGGTTATTTCCGTTGCCGCCGGCATCAATCTTGATAGCTTGCAAGCCTGGCTACCCAGAGACCAGCCGATTGTCAGATGCATGCCGAACACACCTGCGCTCGTCGGTGCCGGGATGACCGCGTTATTCGCCAACAATAAAGTTCAAGCAAAGCATCTCGCAGCCGCAGAACGGGTACTGCAGGCCGCCGGCGAGGTTGTCTGGGTGCCAAATGAAGAGCTTTTAGACGCCGTAACGGCTGTCTCCGGTAGCGGCCCCGCGTACTTTTTCTTACTGATGGAACATATGACAAACACGGGCATTAGCTTGGGCCTGGACCCCGAAACCAGCCGTAAATTAACGTTACAAACCGCTTTCGGCGCATCGTTGATGGCGCAGCAATCAACCGAAACCCTCACAACGCTGCGGCAAAATGTTACGTCGCCGGGCGGAACCACCGAAGCCGCTGTCAATACCATGCTCGAGCTCGGTATGGCTGAAACTATTGAATCGGCGCTTCGCGCCGCGCAACAACGCTCAGTGCAACTGTCAAAGGAATTTGGTGACTCATGATCGGACAATCGCTGTACGCCTTTATCGACCTCGCGTTGCGCCTCGTCACCTTACTGTTTCTATTGCGCTTCTTGCTGCAAGCGGTCGATGCCGATCGTTTTAACCCGCTGAGCCAAGCAGTAGTAAAAGGCAGCGATCCTTTCGCTAAGCCGTTACGTAAATTATTGCCCAACACCGGACGCTGGGATTTAGCTTCACTGGCACTCGCTTGGGCCACGGGAGTACTGTTTGTCTACGTGGTCACTTTAGGCAACGCCGATATACTGCAGGCGCTCAGCATCGGCGCGGTACGTACAGCGTTGGCCTGGGTGGATTTTTATTGGTGGTCCATCTTAATCGTGGTGGTGGTGAGTTTTATTAACCAAGGCTCTTACCACCCAGTAATTGGATTGCTCGACCAACTCCTTAATCCTCTATTGGGTCCGCTGCGAAAAACCCTCCCGACTTTGGGGCCCCTGGACTTTTCGCCAATTGTCGCCCTACTGCTGCTGTCGCTTCTGCAGGACGCATTGCGGACAGTGTCCTTTACCTTATGAGTACACATACCTCTGACAATGTCGGCGTAGTTACTCCGAGCGTATTCCATTACCCAGAGCCATTCGTGCTGCAGAACGGCGGCGCATTGGAGGGTTTCGATTTAGTCTATGAAACCTACGGGAACCTAAACGCTACCGCGAGCAATGCAGTGCTGATCTGTCATGCCCTGTCCGGCCACCATCACGCCGCCGGCTATCACGACAGCGCGGATACTAAGCCAGGCTGGTGGGACAGTTGCATTGGTCCCGGCAAAGCAATGGACACTGACAAACTGTTTATCGTGAGCGTCAATAATCTCGGCGGCTGCCATGGCAGCACCGGCCCAGAATCCATTGATCCCTCTACCCAAGAACCTTTCGGCCCTGACTTTCCTCAAGTGGTTGTGAAAGACTGGGTAGCCAGCCAGATGCTGTTAGCCGAACATTTACAGATCGAGCGTTTCTTAGCCGTTATCGGTGGCAGCCTCGGCGGCATGCAAGCGTTGCAGTGGAGTATTGATTTTCCAGAGCGCGTGGAGAATGCCGTGTTAATCGCTACAGCTGCAAAACTCACCGCTCAAAACATTGCGTTCAACGAAATTGCGCGCCAGGCGATCACTTCCGATCCAGAGTATCGTGCGGGACGCTACCGCTTAGAGGATACCAACCCGGACCATGGGCTTATGCTGGCGCGCATGATTGGTCACGTGACGTATTTATCAGATGACGGTATGGCAAGCCGCTTCGGGCGCGAACTGAAGTCCGGGGATATCGACAAAGACCAGGATGTTGAGTTTCAGGTCGAAAGCTATCTGCACCACCAAGGGCGTTCGTTTACTCAGCGATTCGATGCAAACACCTACCTGCTTATGACCAGGGCACTCGACTATTTTGACCCTGCGCGCGAAACCGATGGCGATTTGGTTGCGGCCCTTAATCATGCGAAGGCTCGCTTTTTAGTGATGTCGTTTACCAGCGATTGGCGCTTCTCGCCGGAGCGCTCGAAAGAGATTGTCGACGCATTGATCGCTGCAGGAAAAGATGTCGCTGCGGCAGTGATCGAATCAGAGCACGGCCACGATTCATTCTTGTTGCCGATACCACGCTACACATCTGCCCTTCAGGCCTATTTGAACCACGCCCTTAGCCGCGCAACAGAGCAATGGAATCACTGACTTATGCGTCCAGACCTAGAGCTTGTCGCTAACCTCATTCAAACAGACGCTCGGGTTCTCGATCTCGGTTGCGGCGACGGCGAGTTATTGCACAACTTGCAGCAACACAAATCAGTGATCGGCTATGGCCTGGATAAAGATGCAGAAAACATCGGGCTGTGTCTGGCCAAGGGCGTGAACGTTATCGAACAGGATCTCGATGAGGGGCTAGGAAACTTTCAGGACGACAGTTTCGATATGGTGATTATGACTGAGACCATACAGTCGGTGCACAACCCGCTGCTTCTGCTTCAAGAAATGCTCAGAGTGGGGCGCGAGTGCGTGGTGACATTTCCAAATTTCGGTCACTGGCGCTGCCGACTGCATCTCGCGGCCAGCGGTAAAATGCCCGTATCTGCGCATCTGCCACACCGCTGGTATGACACGCCGAACATACATCTGTGTACGTTTAATGACTTCGAAGCGCTGTGCGCACACCTAAACATGCTCATCCTGCAGCGCCGGGTTGTGAATCGGCATCATAACGAGCGCTCACTGATCAATTTAGCGCCTAATCTTTTCGGCAGTTACGGTTTTTATCATCTGGGGCGAACGACATGACGCACAACGCAGTCAAACAACGATTTGGGAGTGGGCGTCTATGGGCAGCCGCGATTATTGGCTGCTGCTTTGCATTGAGCTGCGCCCACAGCCACGCAGAGCAAGTTCACCGATTTGCCGATCATGAAGTCCACTACATCATTATCCCCACGACGTTTCTCGAGTCCGAGATTGCAGATCAATACCAAGTGGCACGCGCGCGCAATCGGGCATTGATCAATGTGTCGGTCCTCAACAAAGACAAACAAGCAGTTACCGCAAATATAAGCGGGAGCAGCAGGAATTTGTTGGGCCAGACCCAAAATTTTGACTTCCGGCAAGTGCAAGAGGGCGACGCCATTTACTATCTGGCCGAACTGCTGCACTCCGATGAGGATACGCAAAGAGTCACCCTCGAGGTGACGTTGGCGTCGGGGCGTCGGGGCCAAATCAACTTTAATCAAAAAATGTATTTGGAAGACTGATGCTGGTGGTCTTTGCCAGCGGCAACGCGGGCAAGGTTGCAGAGATGCAACAACTCCTCGCGCCCGTAAGCATAGAGCTGAAAAGCCTAAAAGATTTCGGCCTGCAGAGTGCTGCAGAAACGGCAACCACATTTGTTGAGAATGCGCTCATAAAATGTCGAGCAGCAGCGGCAGCAACTGGGTTGCCTGCAATAGCGGATGACAGCGGACTGGTGGTGCCTGCGTTGAAGGGCGAACCTGGTGTCTACTCAGCGCGCTACGCTGGTGAACACGCCGATGACGCCGACAACAATCGAAAATTACTTGCGCAAATGGCCCAGTGCGACGACCGTCGAGCCTTCTTCCTCTGCTGCATGACGTTCATGCAAAGCGCAACAGATCCAACACCCATCATTGCCTTTGGGCACTGGCGCGGCGAAATACTTAGTCAACCCAGGGGCGCAAAGGGGTTTGGCTACGACCCGTTGTTCTACGTGTCTGAGCAAAACGCGACAGCCGCCGAATTGCTGCCCGATGTTAAAAATCAACTCAGTCATCGCGGCAAAGCTTGTCGAACGCTCTTATCGCGATTGCATGACTACACCTAGCGTTATGCTAAAAAACCCAGGGCTATACATTCACTACCCTTGGTGCATCAGGAAATGCCCTTATTGCGATTTTAATTCTCACCCCATAAAGGGTGAGATCGATCAGGCGGCCTATTGTGCGGCACTATTATCCGACTGGGAGGCACAACAACGACCGGGAGACAGCTTCCACAGCGTTTTCTTCGGCGGCGGCACACCCAGCCTGATGCTGCCGATTCACGTTGCTAAATTGTTGGATTCGCTGCCGATAGACAAGCACGCAGAGATCACTTTGGAGGTAAATCCTGGCAGCCACGAATATATGAACTTTGAGGACAGTCGAAAATCCGGCGTTAATCGACTGTCTATCGGCGCACAATCATTCGACGACCAACAATTGAGCAAGCTCGGTAGGGTGCATGAAAGCGCCGATATCGTCACCGCTTTCAAGAGGGCCCGCGCGGCGGGCTTCGACAACATTAACCTCGATGTTATGTGGGGGCTACCCGGACAAACGGTCGACGCGGCTCTACAGGACCTACGTTGCGCAATCGAATTACAGCCCGAACATATTTCTTGGTACCAGCTGACGATAGAGGCAAAAACCGAATTCGCCAGACGCACGCCCATATTGCCTGTGGAGCAGGCAATCTATGCCATCGAAACTGCGGGTCTGCAGCTGTTAGAGGAGTGTGGTTTTAAGCGTTACGAGATTTCTGCGTTCGCGCAGGTAAGCCGGCAATGCCAACACAATGTGAATTACTGGCAATTCGGTGACTACCTGGGCTTGGGTGCCGGCGCTCATGGCAAGCGGTCCTGCCAACGTGATCGCGTATTGCACCCTATGCGGGTTCGTAAAGTGAGTCAGCCAAGATTATATCTAGCTGACCCTAGCGCATCCGTCGAGCACAGCGTCGATCCGGACGAAATTGTCTTAGAATTTATGATGAACGCACTGCGCTTGGTTGATGGTGTTGATTGGGCATTGTTCGAAGGGCATACCGGGCTAGCACAAAGCGCCCTAGCAGCTCAGTGGTCGCGACTCGTGGAACAAAATCTGGTTGAAACACAGCGCTGCAGCACCACCGCGCAAGGCCTGCGCTACCTCGACTCTGTCTTGCAGGCTTTTATCTAGCGGCTAGATCGGCTTTCTTTCATACACCAGATCGCGAATGTCGTGGCCTAGCCGCTCGCCTCTTGCTTCAAATTTGGTGGTGCCGCGAACCACCGCGGCGCTCGATGCATCAGCACGGCGTATCCGGTCGTCAATTAATTTAAACACGCTGACCTGAGCGAATTGCTCGACCATCCACTGTCCATAAGGTGCCCAATCCGTCGCAAGCCGAATGAGCGAATCCGCTTTCATAACCCGACCCATCTGTCGTAAAAATTCGGCCTGAATCAAACGACGTTTAAAATGCCGTTTTTTCGGCCACGGGTCCGGAAAAAAGATTCGCACCTCGCTCAGACTTTGTTCAGGCAACGCTGCCAGCACCTGCTGGGCAGGTTGGTCCACTACGCCAACATTCCCAAGTTGCTGATTGTGGAGGCGTGTCAGCATGGCGCCTATTCCGGGCTGGTAGAGCTCGACACCACAGAGGTACCAAGCCGGTTGCTGACGCGCCCAGCCGAGTAACTCGGCGCCCATGCCAAAGCCTATCTCCATGCCGACCGGCTCGGTGCGGCGCCCAATATCCTGCGGTGATATGCGATACCGATCGAATAGGTTTTGGTAAGCGCGAGACTGGGCCGGGGTAAAGCGGCCGCGACGGCGGATGTAGCTGAACCCGTGCTCCGCCGAGTTAGACTTTTCGCTTAAGGGGTTGGGGTTGCACAAAAGCTATTGCTGCGCCAAAAATCCAGCATAGATCACGCCCAGCCATCCCGCCATAAGCGCCACTCCTCCAAGCGGAGTGACTGGGCCAAGCCATGTCGCCGAGGTCAATATCAGCAGATAAATGCTACCGCTGAACAAGGCTACACCAGCGACAAAGAGACCTCCCGCGTAGCGAAGGGCGACGGCTCCCGTATGCAAAAGCCATACACCAACGACAATAAGAGCGATTGCATGAATAAGTTGGTATTGCACGGCAGTCTGCCAGCTACTGAGCTGGCTAGCCTCGAGCCGGTCGCGCAATCCGTGGGCGCCAAACGCCCCCAAAGCCACCCCGAGCAATCCGTAGAGCCCTCCGACGGCGAGAAAAATCTTAGGCCACACAACCGCTAGTCAGCGATGGCCAGCTTCAGTTTTTTCATTGCGTTTTTTTCTAGCTGTCGAATACGCTCAGCAGACACGCCGTATTCGGCGGCTAATTCGTGCAAAGTCGACTTCGCATCGCTTAACCAGCGCTGCTGCAAGATGTCTCGACTGCGCTCGTCTAACTTGGCTAGACCCTCACTTAGACGCAGGCTCACGTCGCGCTGTGAGTCCGCATCTGCAACCAGATCTGCTGGATCCGGCGCTGCCGACGCGAGAAAATGCACTGGTGCCGATACCGTATCGTCATCGGTTGCGTAGCCGTCGAATGCCATGTCACTGGCGCTGAGCCGCCCTTCCATGCGGTTCACTTCTTCAGTGCTGACGCCTAAGTCTTGGGCAATAGCTTTCGTTTCCTCGGCGCTGAGCCAGGACAATGAACGCTTGGCGCTGCGCAAATTAAAAAACAACTTACGCTGAGCCTTAGTTGTCGCCACCTTAACAATGCGCCAATTACGCAAAATATACTCGTGCATCTCGGCCTTGATCCAATGCACGGCAAACGAAATCAGTCGTACACCCACAGATGGGTCAAAGCGTTTAACCGCTTTCATCAACCCAACGTTGCCTTCCTGAATCAGATCGGCATGCGGCAGCCCATAACCCTGGTAAGAGCGCGCTAGGTGCGCAACAAACCGTAAATGGCACAACACTAACTGCCGCGCGGCGTCGAGGTCGCCATCGTTAAAAAATCTTTCGGCGAGCGCCTTTTCTTCCGCAGGTTTCAATATCGGGAATTGGCTGACGGTTCGCAGGTACGCATCGAGATCTGCTCCTGGAGAGATACTCGGCATGGTCATAATATTCGTACTCATGTGATACTTCCGGTAACACTTGGTCGCTAGTTTAGCACTCTATCTCGTCGAGTGCTAATGTCTTTTTCGGCCGAACTTGTGGCTTTAAAGCTGCCTGCTATTCCTTACTAAATCGCGTCTTGAACGCCGCGAATACGCTGGCGCACCGCCAATAAAGCGCCTATAACCCCCAAGAGCATGCCCACTGCCAGCAACGCGAGCAGAAACGCGACGCCAAAACCCTGTACGTGCACCGGAATATCATAGCTGCCGAGCAATTCTGTTAACGGCACTTCTATGGCTGTCAACGTAATCGCCAACAGCATTGCGGCAACGACCGCGCCGCCCAGCCCATAAAAGACGCCAAAGTACAAAAAAGGCCGCCGAATTTGTGCGCGCGTTGCGCCAACCAAACTCAGCACCCGCAGGGCGTCCAAGCGGCTTTCAATAGCCAGCCGCACAGAGGCCGCGGTCACCAGCACCGCACCTAGGGCAAACAGCGCCCCAAGGATCAAACCGAGACGCTCGACCAACCGGGTCAAATTACGCAGTCGTTCAAGCCAGGTGCGTTCAATAATGACATCGTCGACGCCGCCGGATTGGAGCACCTCAGCGCGCAACGTCGCCAAGTCTTCTAACGGGATTTCGCTCGCGACGGAGACCTGCAGTGACGCCGGCAGCGGGTTGTCAGAGAGCATCTCCAGAGCAGCCGTTAGACTGCTGGAGTCTGCGCTTGCGGCCATAAATTCCTGTAACGCTTGGTCGGCATCGGTCAGCTGCGCCGCTACCACCGATGGAGATTCTCGAAGCAGCGCTTCCACAGCAGCCAATTGGTCGGCCTCCGCTCCAACTGCAAAGTACACGCTGAGACCGGGTTGACCCTGCCAACCGTCGTCAAGCGCGACAAAGTTTAATTGTGCGAGCCGCAATGCGGCGGGCAGTGCCAGCGCAATGCCCACGAGCAGCCAAACGAATAAACTGCTGGCCAGCCTAAGACTGACGAATTCAAAGGTTTCAGCGATTGCGCGTCGATGGTCTGCAAACCAATCGCGGACCCGGAAGGCTGGCGCAGGCCATTGCTTGGGTCTCGATTGCCGGCTTCGCCCACGCTGGGCTGCCGCAGATTCACGAAGCATTCAAATCCCCATTTACCGCAGCGATACGGCCTGCGGTCAAGTTTAGGGTCGGGGTCTGCATCGACTCAATCAGACCGATGTCGTGACTAGCGATCACCACCGTCGTACCCAATTCATTAAATTGGCAAAACAGTTCCATAACACTGCGCGCCAAATCCGGGTCTAGGTTACCCGTCGGCTCGTCCGCCAAAAGTATTTTCGGCCGGCCCACGACCGCCCGAGCGATACCTACTCGCTGCTGTTCGCCGGTGGACAGCTGACCGGGCATTAGATGTTCCTTGCCGCGCAATTCGACCCTACCCAGCGCTCCGCGCACCCGGCTCGAGACTTCTCTTTCTGCGAAGTGCTTGATCCGCAGAGGTAACGCGATGTTGTCGAACACATTATGCTCGGGCAACAGATGATGATCCTGGAACACTACGCCGACATTGCGCCGATACCATGGCATGCGTCGCGCACCTAACCGACTGATGTCCACATCATCGACATAGATCTGCCCGCGAGTCACCGCTTCGGCACCGATCAACAACCTGAGGAAAGTGCTTTTGCCAGCCCCCGAGTGACCGGTCAAAAAGGTCATCGACCCCGAGGCAAATTCAACGCTGATCTCTGATAACGCTTCCTGACCATTCTCAAAGCGTTTCGTGACCCGCTCAAAGACGATGCTGCTCAATTCGGGCGCTCGTCGGCAAAATCATCAGCTAACAGCGCTTGCACAAATTGCTCGGCAACGAAGGGCCGCAAATCATCTTCGCCTTCGCCGACACCTACGAAATAGATCGGTAGTCTGCCTGTGCCAGATGCTTGGGCACTTTGCGAGATCGCGAAGACCACACCGGCTTTGGCCGTACCGTCCAGCTTTGAAACTACTAAACCACTCACGCCTACCGCCTCATGAAACAAGTCCACCTGGCTGAGGGCATTTTGTCCAACGCCCCCATCGAGCACTAAAACGACCTCGTGCGGCGCCTCGATGTCCAAGCGTTGCACAACCCGACGAACCTTACTGAGCTCATCCATGAGCTGGGTTTTGGCTTGCAAGCGCCCCGCAGTGTCAACGAGCAACACATCAACGCCGCGAGAACGCGCCGCTTGCACCGCATCAAACACCACTGAGGCCGCGTCGGAACCCTGAGATTGGGCGATAACCGGCACGTCGTTGCGGCGACCCCAGGCTTGCAGTTGTTCCACTGCCGCAGCTCGGAACGTGTCGCCAGCAGCAAGCATGACACTGCGACCCTCGGCCATTAGCCGCTTTGCCAGTTTGCCGATCGTGGTGGTTTTACCTACGCCGTTTACACCGACAAAAAATATGACCTGTGGCGCTTTGCTACCCAGCTCAAAAGGTTTTTCAAGAACTCGCAAACGCGCCACCATAATTTCGTGCAACGCCTGATATAGCGCCTCCATGTTCGCCAATTGTTTTCGTGAGACCTGTGCGGTGAGTTCGTCGATTATGCTTCTGGTCGCTACAACGCCGACATCGGTGGTAAGGAGCGCGGTTTCTAGATCATCCAACGCCGCAGCGCTTATTTCTTTTTCTCCTAGCAACAGGTTACCCACGCCGCTGGCAAGCTGCCTCCGTGTCTTGGCGAGGCCGCTGCGCAATCGCCCGAAAAAGTGTTGCTCATCTGCTGGCGAGGTGTCGTCCAGGGTCATAGGCGCTTAGCTCCAAAATAACGCGCAACGCAGTGTATGTCTGCCGTGCTTTGAAACTCCACATTCTATAATGTCCATGCTATGAAGTACGCTAAAACCATCGGCTGTAAGACACATTAATCGTGCTGGTAAAGATCGTCGTCAACAAGTTCGCATAATCAGCGGCACTTGGCGCAGTCGTACGCTCAGCTTCCCAGACACCAAAGGGCTGCGCCCTACCCTCGGGCGAACTCGAGAAACCTTATTTAACTGGCTGCGGCCACAATTAACCGGCACCAATTGTCTGGATCTGTTTGCCGGATCTGGCGCGTTGGGATTTGAGGCCGCTTCTAACGGCGCTGCCACAGTAACATTTGTCGAGCCTGCCAAATCAGCCGCACAAGCGTTGTCGGCGAACATCAGAATGCTTGGAGCGCAGAATTGCCAAGTCATAAATACCAGCGCGGAACAATTCACTGAATCCGCTACGGGGCCCTACGACATCATCTTTCTGGATCCACCCTATGAAAAACCTGAGTTGCTGGAACACGTGCTCGGTAAGCTATGTGAACACGCCATGATCAAGGACTATGTCTACCTTGAAGCGTTAAGCGAAGATATGTTGTTGGAATTATGTGGGCGCTTTAATTTGGCGCCGCAAAGGACCACACATGCAGGCGCAACACACAGTGTTTTAGCGTCTATTTAGCAAGTTGCGACTCATGAAGTGCACAGCTACCATCCGCGCAATCGTTTTTATACACAGACAAAACCTGAGGTTGATGGGGTGCGCAGCAACCTACACCGCGCCTAAAAAAATCATCTATTAGGGACATCCGCTTAAGGGACAGCACCCACATGAACAAAAATATCGTTGTTTATCCCGGTTCGTTTAACCCAATTACCAATGGCCATACCGACCTGGTAGATCGCGCATTGCACCTGTTCGATCACGTGATTCTAGCGATCGGCACCTCCGCGCAGAAAGATCCCAAGGTCGCATTGGCCGATCGCATCGCGTTGTGTCAGGACGTCGCGAAACAATACGACGGCCGCGTCTCGGTTGAGGGTTTTAACACCCTGCTGGTGGATTACGTCACTGCCAAAGGCGCACGCTTTATTTTGCGCGGGCTCAGAACCGTTACGGACTTTGACTACGAATTTCAAATGGCAGAAATGAATCGCTCGCTGGCGCCACATATCGAGTACGTGTTTTTGCCTACTTCCAAAGACTGTTCGTTTATTTCCTCGACTTTGGTGCGCGAAATTTCTGCCATGGGCGGCGATATTTCGCAGTTCGTCGACCCGAAAGTGGTTATTGCATTAGCCGATCAAACAGGCTGAACCTAGCTAGCGCCAGCCGCTGGTTTTTTGACACTTGGGGCAATAGACCGTACTGCGCTGGCCCAACACCATGCCTTTAAGCAAAGATGCGCAGACCCGACAAGGTTCGCCAGCGCGCCCATAGACATTCAGGCTTTGGCGGAAATAACCTGGCTGGCCATCGGAGCCGACAAAGTCTCTTAACGTGGTGCCACCAACCTGAATCGCTCGCGCCAAGATCCGTGAAATCTGCGACGCCAGCCTGTCATACCCGACACGCGTCACACGACACGCTTGTACCGTTGGTCTGATACCCGCACTAAACAATGCTTCGGCAGCATAGATGTTGCCAACTCCAACGACGATTTTGCTGTCCATGATGTGGCTTTTTACGGCGATACGCCGCCGCCGAGATTGCTGAAACAGATGTTCGCCGGAAAAGTTATTGCTCAAAGGCTCGGGACCCAAATCCGTCAGCAGCCAATGCTCTGCAGGATCGGAGGTGTGGAAATGGAAACTGCCGAAACGACGAGGGTCGTTGTAACGAAGGCAATGACCGGAACTGAGTTGCAGATCAATATGGTCATGAGTTTTCACAGGCGCTTGGGCGTCGACCAAACGCAGGCTACCGGACATACCCAAATGCACGATCAGCGTACCTATGGGGGTAGTAATAAGGATGTATTTGGCCCGCCGACCGACACGAGTGATTGGTTGTCCCGCCAGAGCTTGCGGAACCTGAGCAGGCCAGCGCAGATGCTTGTTACGAACCACCACGCCAGCAATAGTGGCTCCGACAAGGAAAGGCTCTATGCCCCGCTTGGTTGTTTCAACCTCGGGGAGTTCAGGCATACGCCTTACTTAATTTTGCCTTCCTTGTAGATCACATGCTTACGAATGACAGGATCGAATTTCTTGATCTCCATCTTATCTGGAGTATTTTTCTTGTTCTTGTCGGTCGTGTAATAGTGGCCAGTGCCAGCACTCGATACCAGTTTGATTTTATCGCGCATAGTTCTGTATTCCGTGTCTTCAAATACTGAGTTAAGCGGCGCCGAACTAGACCTTCTGCCCAGCCGCGCGCATATCCTTAAGCACCTCGTCGATGCCCTTTTTGTCAATAATACGCATGCCGCTAGAGGAGACCCTTAACTTCACATAGCGCTTTTCTGATTCCACCCAAAAGCGATGGTAGTGCAGGTTCGGAAGAAACCTTCGCTTGGTCTTATTTTGCGCGTGACTGACGTTATTGCCCGTCATGGGACGCTTGCCTGTGACCTGACATACCTGAGACATGGTCATACCCCAAAAAATTGAGGCGCGTTTATACCAAACGCGCCGTTTAACAGCAACCAAGGATGCTACAACAGACCTCTACGAGCAAAAGAAACGCACGATCCCGCGGCCACCACGATGTGGTCCAATACCCGAATATCTACCTGCTGTAACAGTTCCACCAACCGCTGGGTTAAATGAATATCCGCCTGACTGGGCTCAGGCGAGCCCGAGGGATGATTATGCGCCAACACCAACGCGACGGCATTCACTTCTATACCCCGTCGCAGCACCTCTCGCGCATGTACATGCGCCCGGTCCACTGAGCCGCGAAATAGCACGTCAAAGGATATCAGTTGATTGCGCGCGTTAAGAAACAGACACGCAAAGGCTTCGCGAGGCTCATGCCCCATGCGCCTGCGCAAAAATCGTGACACAGAGGCCGGGTCGGCAAACTGATCGGTATGCGCCAGCTCATACTCTAGATCGCGCAAACTCAATTCCTGAATCGCTTTGATCACCGACGCCTTTGCCGAACCAACGCCATAACACTTTATGAGCTCAGTCATAGGCGCGGACAATAACGCGCCGATGCCACCGAACTGCTTTAACAGCCTTCTTGCCATTGCCACAGCATCTTCACCGGCGACGCCGGAACCAAGACAAACCGCCAGCAATTCTGCGTTTGCTAGCGCCTCGGCCCCTTCATGCATCAACCGATACCGCGGCTGCTCTTGCAACTGCCAGGTTGCGATTGACTCGGAATTAAGGGAATCCGGTTCCCTGTGATCGCATTCACCGTTAAGCTCGCGCTTTGCGATTGATGCATCATCGTCGTCATTATTGTCCGATGGATCCATGAATACTCATGTTTAGAAAAGGTGTCATATGAGCCGGTTAACAGGCCAAAACATCCTGCTAGGAATTACCGCGGGTGTCGCTGCGTATAAAACACCAGCTCTTGTGCGCGCGTTGCGTGCTGAGGGTGCAGAAATAAATGTAGTTATGTCAGCCAATGCGCACAAATTCGTGACCCCCACGGCTCTGCAGGCGGTGTCTGGCCACCCGGTGCGGGACGATCTATGGGATCCTAACGCCGAAGCATCGATGGGCCACATCGAGCTTGCTAGGTGGGCCGATCAAATCCTCATCGCGCCGGCCACGGCTAACTGCGTTGCGGCCCTGGCACAGGGACAGGCTTACGACCTCTTATCTACGCTGTGTCTGGCCACCGACGCCAGAGTCTTGATTGCGCCCGCCATGAATCAGGGTATGTACCTGCACCCGGCAACTCAGCGTAATCTGGCCACTTTAAAAACTTTCGGCTATGTAGTGATTGATCCGGATCACGGCGAACAGGCCTGCGGTGAATTTGGTCCGGGGCGTTTGCCCGACCCTAACGATCTAATTGCCGCGCTGGATCAACCGACCTTAGCCGATCAGGCGGTATCGGTCCTCCAGGACCTCAACGTAATGATCACGGCAGGCCCGACGCGCGAGGCCATCGATCCGGTGCGCTTCATATCCAATCACAGTTCCGGTGTGCAAGGCCTGAGTCTGGCTGAGGTTGCCAACGCCGCCGGCGCTCGGGTGACTCTAATCGCCGGTCCGGGCGTGCCCGCCTGCAGTGCGGAGATTAGCCGCTACGACGTCACTAGCGCCATGGACATGCATGCCATCGTGCATGAGCTCCTTGCGGACATTGACCTGTTTATCGGGGTTGCAGCGGTAGCAGATTATCGAGTTGCTCAAGCAGCAGCGCAAAAAATCAAAAAACACACATCGAGCGATGAACATTTAGACCTGCGCTTGATCGAAAATCCGGACATCATCGCCAGTGTCGTCGACAGTGCCCACGAACCTGTCGTGGTTGGTTTTGCCGCTGAAACCCAGGACACATTGAAGCACGCTCGCGAGAAACGCTTGCGCAAGGGGCTGCATGCAATCGTTGTTAACGATGTGTCGGATGCAAGTATTGGCTTTAATAGCCCGGACAACGCGACCACGTTTATTTGCGACAACGAGGAGGTGTTTTTCGAGCGCCAGAGCAAGCAAGAGATGGCCAATAAACTCCTGCAGCAAATCGCAGAGACTCTGGGAACAGAGCTCGCTACCCGCAAATCCGGCCACCTCAAATCCGAATAAGAATATGCAACACAACCGTTTCACCCCTGTTTCTTTAGACGAGCTCCCACTGGATCAGGACATTTTTCGTGCCTACGACATTCGTGGTATTACCGATACAAATCTCACCCAACAGGTTTGCTATTGGATCGGCCGCGCGTTCGCGGCGCAGGCTATCAGCCAATCCCAGCACACGGCGGCGCTAGGACGCGACGGGCGCCTATCAAGCCTGGGAATCGAGCAGGCCTTAGGTCAAGGTTTGGTTGACGGCGGCATGCACGTCACGAGCGTCGGTCAGGTGCCTACCCCGGTGCTTTACTACGCGACCCACGCGCTAGAAACCGGCACCGGTATAATGATTACCGGCAGCCATAATCCGCCCGAATACAACGGTTTAAAAATGATGATCGGCGGCGTAACCCTAGCTGAAGAGCTTATTCAGATGCTTTACCAACGGCTGCAACACAACGATCTCAGCGACGCCGAGGGTTCGCTGGAGCAAGCAGATTTGTCCAATCAATACATCGATTCGGCCTTGGCCACAGCAAAGCTGGCACGGCCACTGCGAGTAGCGGTTGACTGCGGCAACGGTGTTGCTGGTGAGCTGGCGCCAAAGCTCATCGAGGCATTGGGCTGCGACGTCATTCCGCTGTTTTGCGAAATCGATGGCAATTTCCCAAATCATCATCCGGATCCCGCCGAACCGGAAAATTTGCAAGATTTAGTCAACGCGGTCAAAACCGAGCGGGCCGATATTGGGCTGGCGTTTGACGGCGATGGCGACAGGCTCGGGGTAATCACTCCAACGGGTGAAATCATCTGGCCGGACAAAATGATGATGCTGTTTGCACAGGACATCATTGCGCGAAACCCAGGCACTCCGGTTATCTTCGACGTCAAGTGCAGCAAACATCTGGAACGCATTATCAGCGAAGCGGGCGGCGACGCCATTATGTGGAAAACCGGCCACTCGCACATCAAAGCGAAAATCAAACAAACCAACGCCGCGCTTGCAGGGGAATTCAGCGGCCACATATGCTTCGGCGAACGTTGGTACGGCTTCGATGACGCCCTCTATACCGCCGTGCGGCTGTTGGAATTACTGAGCCAGACCGAACTGGACGCTGATGCACTCTTCGCTCAGTACCCGATCACCTTCAGCACTCCTGAAATCAAAATTCATACCACCGAAACGCGAAAATTTGAGGTTATGGACGCATTAGTCGCCAACCAAGGATTCAAAGATGGCAGACTCACCGCGATCGATGGCATCCGTATAGATTTTGATGATCGCTGGGGCTTGATTCGACCATCGAATACCAGCCCGGTTTTGTCGCTCCGATTCGAGGCAGACAGCGCCGAAGCTTTGGAGCGCATCCAAGACGAATTCCAAGCGCAACTAAGCAAGGTGGACAACACCTTACGCTTTCGATGAGCATGCGACTATGAACACCAACGACAGCGCTATGACCGCTCAGGTCTTAACCGAAGCCTTGCCCTATATCCAAAAATTTCATGGCCATACAGTGGTCATCAAATACGGCGGCAACGCCATGATCGACGAGCAGCTGAAGAACAACTTCGCTCGCGACGTTGTGCTCATGAAATTAGTCGGGATCAACCCAATTATCGTGCATGGTGGCGGCCCGCAAATCGCAGATTTGCTGAACAAGCTGGGTATCGAATCTAAGTTTGTTAGCGGCATGCGCATAACCGACGCGGACACTATGGATGTGGTGCAAATGGTGCTCGGAGGGTTGGTAAATAAAGAAATAGTATCGCTCATCAATACTCACGGCGGTCGCGCCGTCGGTATTACCGGCAAAGACGGGGGGTTGTTGAAAGCGCGCAAGCTCAGCAGCCAGACCACCGATGAGGGTACCGAGGAAAGCATAGATATAGGCCAGGTGGGCGAAATTACCGAAGTGGATGTCGACGTTCTCGAAACGCTGACCGCGTCAGCTTTCATTCCGATAATTGCGCCTATCGGTGTCGGCGAAGACGGCGAGTCCTACAACATCAACGCCGACATCGTTGCGGGCAAGGTCGCTGAAGCGCTGTCAGCATCAAAGCTGGTCCTGCTCACAAACACGCCGGGTATCTTGGATGCGGAACACAAAACGCTGTCGGGCTTGTCTAAAGCCGACGTGGAGTCGTTGATCGGCAAGGGTGTCATTAATGAAGGCATGTTACCCAAAGTCGAATGTGCGCTCAGCGCGGTATCCAGCGGGGTCCGCAGCGTGCAAATTATAGACGGCCGCGTGCCCCACGCATTGTTACTGGAAATTTTTACCGACAGTGGTGTCGGTACTCAAATTCTCGCCGATGGCTAAGTCCAATCGACGTCAGGAGATCCTTCAGGAACTCGCTGGCATGTTGCAGGCGAATCCGGGAAGTCGTGTCACGACGGCGGCGCTAGCCCAGCAAGTGGGCGTCTCTGAGGCTGCCCTATACCGGCACTTTCCGAGCAAAGCAAAAATGCTCGACGGACTTATAGAATACGCAGAGCGGACTCTGTTCAATCGTATCAATCAGATTATGCAAGAACAGCAAAGCGCGCAGCTGCGCTGCCACGACATCATTTTATTACTGATCACCTTTGTCGAGCGCAATCCCGGTTTTGCTCGTTTATTCGTGGGCGACGCTCTGCAAGGAGAGACCGACCGTTTACGCAGTCGTGTCTGCCAGCTGCTCGACCGTATAGAGACCCAGTTACGCCAGATTTTAAGAGAACATCGCGCACAACAGTCCGCGTTGCCCCGCTACCAAGTAAACGCTACTGCCAATCTAATGCTGGCTCTGGCGGA
>DEBN01000129.1:0-29586 GCA_002348825.1 Gammaproteobacteria bacterium UBA2955 | reverse complement strand
CAGAGCAGTGGAGTTTGGTTGAACACAATGTTTTTAACGACGGATCTAGCTAGGGCTATATGGCGGTGAGTTAGCAGCGGCAGTGGCCGAAACATCTAACCCGCGAGGCTACGAAACGCGACAATACTGTTGCTGATACTCGACCATACGCTGCCGCAACGTAGCGTCCGCAACGTGGCGAATTATGTCCGTTACCGATGCGATACTCAAAATAGGCACGCCCAAGTCGCCAGCTAACGCTTCTACCGCAGTAACACCGCCGTCGAATAGCTCAGCCCGATCGAGCGCGATTACCGCGCCAACGATGCGCGCTTGCGTTTGCACAATCAGATCGACGCTCTGGCGGATGGCTTTGCCTGACGTCAGCACATCGTCGACTAACAAAACACGGCCAGCGACGTCGGCGCCGACCAACTGCCCTCCTTCGCCATGGTCCTTGGCCTCTTTTCGATTATAAGCGACGCCCACATGCACGCCCTGTTCCGCAAGTGCTGTAGCAGTGGCGACAGCAATCGGAATGCCTTTGTACGCGGGACCGAACAGCACATCGAATTCAATCTCCGCCGCCAAGATTGCATCAGCATAGGCGCGACCCAGCTCAGCAAATCCTGACCCGTCGCTGACCGCACCTAAGTTGAAAAAATACGGACTGACGCGGCCGGAATTTAAAGTGAATTCGCCGAACTTTAAGACTCCTTGAGCCACCAAAAAGTCGATGAAGTTTCGTTGCTGCATCAGACCTCTCCTACGCCAGCGCGGCGCGCTGTAACTCTAACAGCTCATTTGTGCCTTTCTCGGCGAGCGCAATTAATTGTTGCAGCTCTTCGCCACTGAAGGGCGCGCCTTCTCCTGTGCCTTGCAATTCGATAAAACCACCGCTGCCCATGCGCACAACGTTCATGTCTGTTTGCGCTTTTGAGTCTTCCGCGTAATCCAAATCCAAGACCGGCGCGTTGTTATATATTCCAACGCTTACAGAAGACACTAGAGCCACCAAAGCGGACTCTGCATCGATATTTTTCAGCGCATCCACCAAGGCCACAGCCGCACCAGTTATCGAAGCTGTGCGCGTACCGCCATCGGCCTGAATGACATCGCAGTCCAACCGAATCGTACGCTCCCCCAAGCTGGTCATATCTACCATGGCACGCAAGGAGCGACCGATAAGGCGCTGTATCTCTACCGTCCTGCCGTTTTGCTTGCCCCGTGCCGCTTCGCGGTCATTTCGCGTATTGGTCGCGCCTGGCAGCATGCCGTATTCTGCGGTTATCCATCCCTCGCCGCGGCCTCGCATAAATCCCGGCACAGAGTTTTCCACTGACGCGGTGCAAATAACCTTCGTGTTACCAAACTCGACCAACACCGAGCCGGCCGCATGCATGGTGAAATTACGGGTAAATTTTACCTCGCGCAGCTCGTCCGCGATTCGTCCACTCGGGCGCATGAGCCCTCCTCGTTTTGAAAAACCACATTATAGTTTGTTGTTCGCGGGCGCGTCAGACTATTCGTAAAAGATTGCGTCACCCGCAGCTGTGAACAATGTACAGCGCAGGGTAATGATTGGATAATCCACTCTCGTTTATCGCCGCTTGAGCAAAAAAATTTATGGCCCAACTTGCAAGCATGACCGCGTTTGCTGAAGCAACTGTGATCAGCAACGGGTTCCAGCTGAGCTGGGAGCTGCGCAGCGTCAATCACCGCTATCTAGATAACCAGTTTCGCCTACCCGAAACGCTTCGCGCAGTGGAGCCAGCGGTCCGGGAACAGCTTCGCCGACGCATCAAACGCGGCAAGATTGATGCCATTCTGAAACTTGAGCCCGACACTTCCGAGCCGAAACTTGCGTTGAACAACGTGTTATTACGCCAGATAGCAGCCGCCACCGAGGAAATTACCAACGCTGTGCCGAACGCTGCGCCCCCTAACACACTCGATCTGTTAAAATGGCCGGGCGTGCTGGCAAATCCACAAGTTGATCAGGCGGTGTTAATGAACACCGCAGCTGACTTATTTAACGATGCACTGGAGCGACTGATTGAGGCGCGTCATTCAGAAGGCGAACGATTGCTGACGGTTCTGCAGCAACAGCTTGGCAGTATTGAAACCATTGTTGAATTTGTGCGACCACTTGGCGACAGCATCATGCAGCTGCAGCAACAACGTTTGCAGCAAAAGCTGCGTGAGCTTGAGGTCAAAGCCGATCCAGCGCGCCTAGAACAGGAAGTGGCCCTCTTAGCCCAGCGTGCCGACATTCGCGAAGAGTTGGACCGACTCGACATTCATGTCGACGAGGCGCGCAAATTACTCAACGCCAAGGGTCCCCATGGACGCCGTTTGGATTTCCTGTCGCAGGAATTAAACCGCGAAGCAAACACACTCGGAGCAAAGGCCTCGCAGACCGAGATCTCGCAGAAGGCTATTGATTTGAAAGTGGTCATTGAGCAAATCCGCGAACAGGTGCAAAACATAGAATGAATAGCGGCAGCCTGATACTTGTTTCAGCCCCATCCGGCGCCGGCAAAACGAGCTTAGTGCGGTCGGTATTAGAAGCCGATTCGCAGGTTGTGGTGTGCGTTAGCCACACCACTCGAACCCAACGTGAGGGCGAGCGCAACGGCGAAAACTATTATTTTGTCGACGACCCTCAGTTCGACCAAATGATTAAAGACGGCGAGTTCCTAGAGCATGCGGATGTTTTCGGGAAACGTTACGGCAGTTCACGCAATGAAGTGGATCGCTGTCGCGCCGAAGGCAAAGATGTAATCTTAGAAATAGATTGGCAGGGCGCAGATCAGGTGCGTCGCATTTTACCAGATGCCGTTAGCGTCTTCATTTTGCCGCCCTCTATGGCAGAACTGGAAAGCCGATTGCGTGGGCGCGGTCAAGATTCTCAAGACGCTATTAGCACGCGCCTCGCCGAAGCGGAAACGGACATCGCCCAGGCGAAACGTTACGACTATCTGGTCGTTAACGAGGACTTTAAGCGCGCTCACACCGAGTTGCTGTCTATCGTTCAAAGTGCGCGGCTACGACAGGAACGTCAGTCCAAGCGCGCTGCCGTAGCCAAGCTGCTGGGATAGACCGCTGCGCGACCTTGTCCGCGCAAGCATCGAGCGGTAACATAGCGCTTTCGGATTACTCCCGAACTCGCTATTTTTTAAAGATTTTCTCAAAAGGATTATTAACTATGGCAAGAGTCACCGTCGAGGACTGCCTAGAACACGTCGATAACCGCTTCGAGTTAGTGATGCTCGCAAGTCGTCGCGCTCGAGGGTTGCGACGTTACAGCACCGAAGCGTTAGTTGCCGAAGAGAACGACAAGCCCACCGTCATCGCGCTGCGCGAAATTGCAGAGGGTTTAATCAATCACGAAATGCTCGACAGTCAGGACGTCTCCTTAGAGGAAGAAGAGGACGATATTGAAATGAGCTTTAATATCGCAGCCATCAACAGCGGCGAGTCGGGAGCGGATGAGCCAGCAGCCGGCTGAGCACGCCCCCGGTTCATTTTTCGTTGCGCAGCTCGCCGAGCACGCAAAACAGTCCAGTGTCGCTGCTCCCGCCACTCTGGAGTCGCTGGTAGAGAGCCTCAGCTACCTCAGTCGGGACGAACTTCGCTTGGTCAAACAGGCACACGCATACGCAACCCACGCTCACGACGGCCAATCGCGACGTACCGGCCACGCCTACATTACACATCCCACAGCGGTAGCGCAGATCCTTTCGCATATGCATATGGATCCGCAAACCATCATGGCCGCGCTGCTGCACGATGTGATCGAAGACTCCGCGGCAAACAAACAAATGCTTGGGGAAAAGTTTGGTGACTCGGTTGCAGAAATAGTCGACGGCGTCTCCAAACTCAGCAAGATATTTTCCAGTCGCGACGAAGCGCAGGCGGAAAACTTTCAAAAAATGGCTATGGCCATGGCAAAGGATATCCGGGTCATTCTGGTGAAGCTTGCCGATCGATTACACAACATGCGCACCATAGGCGTGATGTCTTCTGCGCAGCGGCGCCGCATCGCTAAGGAGACATTGGACTTTTACGCGCCTATCGCCAACAGATTAGGTATTCATACGGTTAAAACGGAACTCGAGGATCTGGGTTTCAAGGCGCTTTATCCACTGCGGGCAGACTTGATAAATCAGTCGGTGGTGGCCGCTCGGGGCAACCGCAAAGAGCTCATGGAAGAAATTCGCGACACCATTACCGCGGCGATGAATCGCGAAGGCATTGCAGCAGACGTTAAAGCGCGAGAGAAAAACAGCTACTCCATCTACCGCAAAATGAAATCGAAACATAAGTCGTTTGCGGACATTATGGATGTGTTCGGGTTTCGCATAGTTGTCGACCAGCCCGACGCCTGCTATCGCGCTTTGGGTGTCGTTCATAACCTCTACAAGCCCGTAACCAGTAGGTTTAAGGATTACATAGCGATTCCAAAAACCAACGGCTATCAGTCTCTGCACACGAGCTTATTTGGCATGCACGGGGTGCCGATAGAGGTGCAGATCCGAACTAAGCAAATGGACGCGGTGGCAGACAACGGCATCGCTGGGCACTGGTTGTATAAAAGTGACGGCGACTTCGACAGTAACCAGCAGCGCGCACGTCAGTGGACTAAGGATTTGTTGGAACTGCAAAAGCGCGCCGGCGACCCGCTCGAATTTATCGAGAGTCTCAAAATCGACTTGTTCCCCGACGAGGTTTACATCTTTACGCCGCGAGGCAAAATAATGGAGCTTCCAACAGGGGCGAGTGCGGTAGATTTTGCCTACAGTGTGCACACCGATATCGGCAATCAGTGTGTAGCGTGTCGAGTTGACGGCAAGCTTGCACCCCTTTCCCAACAGTTAGAGAGCGGCCAGCGTGTCGAGATCATCACCGCCAAGGAGTCTCGACCAAATCCTGATTGGTTAACCTTTGTCGTGACCTCGCGCGCACGATCCGCTATTCGTCACGAACTTAAACACCAGAAACAAGGCGAATCAATTCGCTTAGGCCGCAAGCTGCTGAATCGCGCCTTGGGCAACGCGAACACAAGTATTAACACCCTGGACTTTCGGCGCCTGCGGCGCGTGTTCAAAGAGCTCGGGGTGCGAAGGCTGAATGAACTTTTAGCCGCAATAGGTAACGGTGACCTGCTTGCCTACGTAGTGGCACAGAAGCTGCTGGCCGCGGATGACCCTGAGTACGCTGCTGTTGAGGTTGAGGGCGGGGGCCCGATCGCGATACGCGGCGGCGAAGGCCTAGTGATGCAATACGGGCGCTGCTGCGGACCCGTACCGGGCGACCATATCGTGGGTCATATGACACCCGGCCGAGGCTTCGTCGTGCACATTGAAGCCTGCAATAACATGGCCGAGATGCGCCGTCGCAGTCCCCACGAAATCATTCCAGCGCGCTGGACCAGCACCACTTCCGGCGAGTTCTTGACCACGCTACGAATCAATGTGCAGCGCCGCAATGGCGTCGTTGCTGAAATCGCCTCGGAGGTCACTGCCGCCGATGCGGGCGTGGACGGCATTACCATCGAGGAACGCAACGCTGAGGCCAGCACCCTGGTCATTGGCGTCACCGTTAAAAGCAGGTCGCACCTGGCGCGGCTCATGCGTCGGCTGCGCAATGTGGCTGTAGTCATCAATCTGGCCCGCAGCGGCCACTAGGGAGAGTGCGCTTTGAGTAGAACTATAATCCAGACACCCGAGGCGCCGGCAGCTATCGGCACCTATTCTCAGGGCGTAACCACAACCCCAGGGACAATGACCTTTATATCCGGGCAAATACCTTTACACCCAGACACTATGACCTTAGTCAGCGATGCTTTTGAGGAGCAGGCCCACAGAGTATTTATAAATCTTCGCGCGATCGCCGAGGCTGCTGGCGGTCGACTGTCGGACTGCACAAAGCTCACTATTTACCTGACGGATCTCGGTCAATTTGCCAAGCTCAACGAGGTTATGGCGACTTACTTTGTCGAGCCTTACCCTGCGAGGGCGGCAATCGAGGTCAGCGCACTGCCCAAGGAGGCGCAAATTGAGGTAGATGCCATTATGGTACACGCCGCCGAAGCCTAATCGGGCTGGGCATCCGCGCTATGGTCCTGAACCCGAAAGGCCCAATAACGCAACTCCACGGCGTCGGCCCGCAGCTCGCCCAGGCAATGGCGAAGCTTGGGTTACATCGGCCCATCGACTTATTGTTACATCTGCCATTTCGTTATCAGGATCGGTCCCGAATCAGCCCAATAAGCAGCCTCAAAAGCGCTGATGAAGC
Organism: Gammaproteobacteria bacterium UBA2955; assembly: GCA_002348825.1. GTDB lineage: Bacteria > Pseudomonadota > Gammaproteobacteria > Pseudomonadales > Azotimanducaceae > UBA4421. Next base: position 23,307 of record DEBN01000129.1, on the reverse strand, counting down.
GTTGATTTCGGGCCGGATTATTTCTACCCGGGTAATATTTGGAAAGCAACGAAGTCTCGAGGTTGTGGTACGCGACAGCAGCGGCGAACTTAAACTGCGCTTTTTTCATTTTTCAAAGTATCAACACGCCGCACTGGAACGCTCGGGATACATACAAGCATTCGGCAGCGTACGTTTCTATGGTAGTGCGCTAACCATGAGTCACCCAGAGTATCGAACCTTTGACGAGGCACCGTCACCGCCAACCCCAGAGCTTACACCGGTATATCCGACCACACAGGGATTAGGCCAGCAGCGCTTACGTAAACTCTGTAAGCAACTTTGCGCGATGTCATGGCCGGAAACCCCGGGCACGCCTTATACGACCCTACGAGCGTTGCACACCCCCACCGATCTTAGGTCTGTGCCTAAGCTGCAAGAGCAGTTGGCCATCGACGAGCTCAGCGCTTTTTACGTACTGATGAAGGGCCGAGCACTAAAGCGCAGTCAAGAACGCGCAACGGCGCTGGTTGAAACCAGCCCGTTAGATGCTCAACTAACCGCCAATCTGGGTTTTGAGTTAACCCACGCGCAACGTCGAGTGTCTGAAGAAATAGCCCACGATCTGGCAAAACCGTTGCCTATGCTGCGGCTCGTGCAGGGGGACGTGGGAAGCGGCAAAACTATTGTCGCGGCTTTCGCCGCTATTCGCGCAATTCACAACCACGGCCAAGCGGCGCTTATGGCACCCACCGAACTCTTGGCCGAGCAACACGCTCATAACTTCCGACAGTGGCTCGAGCCTCTGGGCATTGAGTGTGTTTTATTAACCGGTCAAATGCCCGCCAAGCAACAACGCGAAGGACTGGCCCAGGTCGCCGATGGCACAGCTCAGGTGGTTATTGGCACCCACGCGCTGTTTCAAGAGCGGGTAGCGTTTCGACGGTTGGTGCTGGTTATCATTGATGAACAACATCGATTCGGTGTACACCAACGCATGTCTTTACAGGGCAAGGGCGGCCACCCTCATCAGTTGGTTATGACCGCAACGCCCATCCCGCGCACGCTAACCATGACGTTATATGCCGATATGGATGTGTCGGTCATCGATGAGTTGCCCAAAGGCCGACAACCGATTACTACCCACACCGTGTCTCAGGACAATCGTGCCAAATTGGTGGAGCGGTTGAATGGTGTTTTACATGCTGGGCAACAGGCTTTTTGGGTGTGCACATTGATCGAGGACTCTGACGAGATCGATGCCCAGTCGGCTGAAACTACTGTGACCGCACTGACCCAAGCACTGCCGGATCACCGTATCGCGTTGCTGCACGGCCGCATGAAAAGCGATGCAAAAGTTGCTCTTATGCAGGCGTTTAAGCGCCACGAAATCGATTTATTGGTGGCAACGACCGTGGTGGAGGTCGGCGTAGATGTACCTAATGCCACCCAAATGGTTATTGAGAACGCCGAGCGTTTGGGGCTTGCGCAACTGCATCAGCTGCGCGGCCGCGTAGGCCGTGGCACATTGGCCAGCCGTTGCTTTTTACTGTTTAAGCCAGGCCTGAGCGGCGCGGCTAAGCATAGGCTTAATGCCATGCGTGAAAGTCAAGACGGCTTTTATCTCGCAGAGCAGGATCTGAAGCTACGCGGCCCCGGTGACATTTTGGGCACCCGCCAGGCTGGCGAAGAAAGTTTTCGCATTGCCGATCTAAGTGTCCACGCGCATTTGATGCCAAAGGTTGTGCAGCGCAGTGAAGCGCTCATGAACGCTGCCGAAAATTCAGCGGGTGCTGCAGAACTGCAACAATTACTCGAGATGTGGGCACCCGCCGATGACCGACATCTGCACGTCTAGACCGTAGCTGCCTGATCTTCCGTAACTGCGCCAGCGCTAAGATCCTGAAAAATCTCTTTATCCAGTTGGTCTTCAGACCTCGCAACAATCGTGGCCACGGTTCCATCCCCGGTAACGTTTACCACCGTGCGCAACATGTCTAGTAACCGGTCTACGCCAATGATCAATCCAATACCCTCTACGGGCAGCCCCACCTGATCGAGTACAAGGGTAAGGGTAATCAGACCGACACCGGGGACTGCTGCTGTACCTATCGACGCCAACGTGGCAGTAAGAATAACCATCAAATAGGCATCAACGCCCAATTGGTAACCAAAAAACTGAGCAATAAATACGGTCGCTACGCCCTGCATGATCGCCGTGCCATCCATGTTGATGGTGGCGCCGAGAGGTACCGCAAACGCCGCGACATTATTGTTTACGCCGATCCGGTGCTCGACCGTACGCAAGGTGACGGGCAAGGTCGCACCACTGGAGGATGTGGAAAAGGCCACTAACATTGGCTCACGCATTTTGCGCATGAATATGAGTGGATTGAGGCCTGTGAGAGTTTTCAACAGCGTGGGGTAAACGATCAGTCCATGTAAAATCAGAGCGCTGGCAACCGTCATAAAATACGCAAGCACCTTACCAATTTCGACCCAACCTACCGTCGCGCCAAGCTTCACCATCAAACAAAAAACGCCATAGGGCGTAAGCTGAATAACCATGGTGATGAGCTTCATCATCACCTGATTGAGATCGACGAAGAATTCAGCAATGCGATTACCGGCTGCGCCGGCGCGACTGAGCGCAAGCCCCAGGAGTAACGCGAACACAATGACCTGCAACATTTTACCTTCCGCCATCGCCTGGATCGGGTTGGCCGGAAAAATGTTAATCAGCGTGTCTTTAACACTCGGTGCCTCTTTGGCTTGATAGGCGTCGTAACTCAACGTCGCATTTTGCTCGTCGCTGGCGCTCAGTCCCGGATCGACAAGTAACGCCAGAATTAACGCAAAAGAAACCGCCAATGCGGTGGTAAGCAGATATAACCCAATGGTTTTGCCGCCAAGTCGACCCACACTACCGGTCGCCCCGAGACTTCTGGCACCACATACCAGCGAAACAAAGACCAACGGCACAACCATCATCTTAAGCAGGGTCACAAAAATTTTGCCGCCCGCATCAATGACACCATTTAGGAAGTAGCTACTAACGAGCGCATTCGTGACGAGGTCGGTGATTTGCAATAGCACCCCTAGCGCCAACCCAAGGCCCATACCGATAAGAATTTTTTTAGTGAGGCTCATGCGACTCCCAAACTAGGTTGAACTGACGGTTGATCCAGCGCTGCCGATTATTCGCTTCGGTCAATTTCGATTGTGGCAAACTCATGCTTTCCAACACCGCAATCAGGACAGAGGAAACCGTCTACAACGTCCGCCCAAGCCGTGCCGCAGGGAACGCCTTCTTCTGCGCAGCCTTTCTCTTCATCGTATATCCATCCACACACAATGCACTGCCAAGTGTTCATTCGGCAATCTTAACCACAACCCGCTAAGACGCGGTACGCTACTTTGACGATTATGATAAAGCAACGCCGCAGCCCTCTGGCTCCCGGCTGAGTTTGAAACTAACATCAACGCATTCGACGCTCATACTTCAGGTTCCAGAAAACGCGTGAAAGACTACCTCGTTCTAATGCGCTTAGACCGCCCGGTCGGCACTCTACTGTTGCTGTGGCCAACTCTCGCCGCCTTGTGCATGGCCGCCGGAGCACTGCCGCCGCTGTCGTTGCTGTTGATCTTTACCGTCGGCACATTCGCGATGCGCAGTGCCGGGTGCGTCATTAACGACTACGCCGATCGAAATGTCGATGGTCATGTTAAGCGCACTAAACAACGCCCTCTAGCTACGGGCGCGATCCCGCCAAACCACGCCTTGTGGCTGTTCGCCGGACTGGTCGCTATTGCGGGACTGTTGGCCCTGATGCTGAATCGCGAGACGCTATTACTCGCCATTGCAGGGCTGGGTCTTGCTGTTTTATATCCTTTTATGAAACGCTGGACCCACCTGCCTCAGGTTGTACTCGGTGCCGCGTTCAGTTGGGGCATACCCATGGCCTGGTCGGCACAACAAACAACCGTGCCCAGTGAGGCTTGGCTCATGTTCGTTGCCAGCCTTTTGTGGATCGTCGCATACGACACCCAGTACGCGATGGTCGATCGAGATGATGACCTTAAAATCGGCGTGAAGAGTACCGCGATTCTGTTCGGAACTTTGGACCGACTCATGATTGGCGTATTGCAGGCCGGTGCTTGGTTGGGTTTTTTGTTGTTAGGCTTGGACCTCGGCTACCAACACTTATATTTCGTTGGGCTAGTACTCATCGCCTGCCTGTTCGGATATCAACATTGGCTTATTCGTGACCGGCAGCGAGAGGGGTGTTTCGAGGCCTTCCGCAGCAACATCTGGGTGGGCGTGAGCCTGTTAATGGGCACCCTACTGGAGCTCCTTGTGGGGACGTGGCTCAGATGAACGCCCTCAGCAACGCCCTAGAGCAGCTGCAGCGCCTCGGCGAATGGATAGCACGGCCGCTGCGGTGGCTGGTGCTGCTAATGGTCATAACCACCGTTGTCGTGGTGCTGTTGCGCTATGCCTTCGATACAGGCGCCATTTTCTTGCAGGAGTTGGTCATGTACCTGCATGGACTATTCTTCACTCTGGCACTGGCATTCGGTATCGCACAAGACACCCACGTACGTGTCGATATTCTCTACAGTCGCCAGCCTGCGAGGCGCCAACACATCATCAATCTGGTGGGTCACTGCGTATTCTTATTGCCTGTGGCAACACTCGTTTTTATTACCAGTCTGCCCTATGTCAGCGCCAGTTGGCGGGTCCTCGAAGGTTCATCTGAGGTCGGCGGCATCCCAGCTGTATTTCTCTTGAAAAGTCTACTGCCGATCTGCGCGGTACTGCTTATCGTTCAAGCCCTTGCCAGCTGCGCCCGGCTGGTGCGACAACTGTTAGAGCTGGACCTATAAACATGGAACTCATTCCGCTACTGCTGTTCTTGGTGACCTTCGTAGTACTTTTAGCGGGCTATCCTGTGGCCATCACGCTGGCCGGCGTTGCGGTCATCTTTGCAGGTTTAGGGATCTGGACCGGCACCTTTAATCCCAGCGATCTTGGTTTCATACCTGGCCGGCTGTTCGGGGTGGTCACCAACCAGACGCTGATTGCAGTGCCGCTGTTTGTATTTATGGGTGTGCTATTAGAAAAAACTAAAATCGCCGAGAATTTGCTCACCAACCTTTCAGATCTTTTAGGCCACTTTCGCGGCGGTCTGGCGATCACCGTAGTTCTGGTGGGCATGCTAATGGCAGCCAGCACCGGCATCGTCGGGGCCACTGTGGTCACCATGGGCATGATGTCATTGCCAATCATGCTGCAGCGTGGATACCAGCCGAGCCTCGCCACAGGCACCATCGCCGCAACCGGCACTCTAGGGCAAATTATTCCGCCATCTATCGCATTGGTATTACTTGGGGACGTGCTCTCTAACGCCTACCAACAGGCGCAGCTGAATATGGGCATCTTCGCGCCTAAATCGGTGTCGGTTGGCGACCTCTTTGCCGGCTCTCTGATCCCTGGTTTATTGTTGGTGGCCCTTTACCTGATCTATTTGATCCTGCGCGCGGCGTTCTCTCCAGCATCTATGCCCGAGCGCCCTCCTACTAAAGCCATCGCGCTCGGCTCGACATTTCGCGCTCTGGTACCGCCGCTACTGCTTATCGTCGCGGTCCTTGGTTCTATCATCGGCGGCTACGCAACCCCCACAGAGGCCGCGGGCGTTGGCGCGATGGGGGCACTACTGCTCGCACTCAGTTACCGAAAGCTAACCCTTAACACCCTTCGCGACACCTGTGCGGCCACTATGTCGACTACCGCGATGGTGTTCTTCATCCTGATAGGTGCGTCAATATTCTCACTGGTTTTTCGCGGTTTCGGCGGCGACGAAGTGGTGCAGAGCGCGTTCAATGCTTTGCCGGGCGGTCAATGGGGTGCACTGGCGATCGTCATGCTGGTGATCTTTCTCTTGGGGTTTATCCTCGACTTCATCGAAATCACTTTTGTGGTTGTGCCCATCGTCGGCCCAGCCCTGATGGCTATGGGCATCGATCCAATCTGGCTTGGGGTATTGATCGCCGTAAATCTGCAAACCTCATTTCTTACCCCGCCATTTGGCTTTGCCCTGTTCTACCTGCGCGGAGTTGCCCCTGCCAGAGTCGCCACCACAGAAATATACGCGGGTGTTGTGCCGTTCATTGGCCTGCAGCTGCTGTTGCTGACGCTGCTGCTGGTTTGGCCCGACCTCGCGACGTGGCTCCCTCAAACCATCTATGGATAGCGGGCTAAGGTTTTTCTAATGACGGCCATCGCGGCGGGCGCTTTTCTAAAAAGGCGTTCACCCCCTCGCGGTAGTCATCTTCGCGCATCATCGAATCCAGCAGCTGTTCAGAGTTATCGACGGACGACGCGACGTCACCGTGTAAATCTTGATAAATCTGCCAGCGCGTCTGGCGTAACGACTCGGGAGAAACAGTTGTGATCAGATCTCTGGCATAGCGCTGGCTTGCGCCGAGCAAATCCTCGACCGCAAACAATTGATTGACGAAGCCTATACGTTCGGCCTCTTCCGAATAGAAAACACGACTCGTTAGCAACAGGTCGTTAGCGCGTCCGAGTCCGACAATGCGCGGCAACATCCACGACAAACCGTACTCGGCGGGGAGATTGAGCTTGCCATGGGCAGTCGTGAACTTAATGCCGGGAACCGCAAAACGAATGTCTGCAAAACAGGCCAAAGCTAAACCCACGCCTGCGGCCGGACCATTTACCGCAGCAATTACCGGCTTTGATAAACCAAAATGATAGGCAAACGTGGCGTCAAAATGCGCGTTAACGCCGTAGCCGGGTGTAGCGATGTCCGTGGGTATGCCCGCATCATAGCTGCCGCGCTCGCTGTGACCGCTCAGGGCTTGGGAATCTCCACCAACACAGAAACCGCGACCGCGGCCGGTGACCACTATGGCGCCGACCTCAGTGTCGGCATTCGCTTGCTGCAGTAAGTGCCGGTATTCGGTATGTAGCCGTCCGGTCCAAGCGTTCATGCGATGGGGCCGATCGAGCCATATCGTGGCAACTCGATGATCCACCTCGTACGCCGTGTTCTTCAGGTCCATAAGAGCCGACTCAGCGGGCGTTCAAATAGGCTTGTTCGCTAATCTCGTGATAGCTTTTAACCGCTTTGGAAAACGCCGTGTATGAGGCGTAGATACGTTTGGACAATTCATCTTGTTGGGCAGATTCCTCCACAACCTCAGCCGCAAGTACTTTCAGTCGTTGCATTACATCCGGCGGCAGAGCACGCAATTCCACGCCATGCTCTTCAACCAAAGTCACCAACGCCGCATTGTTACGCGCCGTAAACTCGCTGAGCATGTCTTCGTTAATCGCACGAGTAGCCACGCTAATCATTTCTTGAAGGTCCGACGGCAGCGACTCCCAGGCCGTCTTGTTAACAAACGCTTCTAGCGTTGGGCCAGGTTCATGCCAGCCGGGGTAGTAGTAATACTTTGCCGCTGTATGCAGAGACAGCGCCAAATCATTATACGGGCCCACCCATTCCGTCGCGTCGATTACGCCGGTCTGCAGCGCGGTGTATACCTCGGATCCTGGCAACGACACTGGCACACCACCGGCCCGAGCCAAAACTTCTCCACCAAGACCGGGAATGCGCATTTTCAAACCCTGCAGGTCCGCTAACGAATTGATCTCCTTATTGAACCAACCCGCCATCTGCACACCTGAATTTCCTGCCGCAAAGGGCACTAAGTTGAAAGGTTCATACAACTCGCGCCACAGCTCCAGGCCGCCGCCGTAGTGCAGCCAACCATTCATTTCTTGGGCGTTCATACCAAACGGCACGGTGGCGAACATTGCCGCCGCCGGTAATTTGCCGCGCCAATAGTAGGCCGCCCCGTGGCCCATCTCTGCCGTGCCTTGGGACACAGCGTCAAAAATTTCAAATGCGCCAACGAGCTCACCGGCACCATAAACCTTTATGTCCAAGCGGCCGTTGCTCATAATGCGCAGGTGCTCGGCCAATCGTTCTGGCGCCACTCCCAGACCGGGCAAATTTTTCGGCCACGTGGTGATGAGCTTCCAACGATAGATTTTACCGTCCGCTTGCTGCTCAGCCCCGGAACCACCGGTGGGCTCGGCGCCACAACCCAGAAGACCAACAACCAGCGTCAAACTGGCCAGTCGTCGAATAAAAGTTGTTTGTTTCATAAGTCCCTCTTATGCATCCAATGTCTGCAAATTTGCATAGCTGACCATGAGCCACTTTGCACCTTCAGAAAAATTCACCTGCACTTTAGCGCGCTCGCCGGCGCCCTCAAACTGTAATACGACGCCTTCGCCATACTTTCCGTGCAGCACCCGCTGACCCATGGTCAAACCATTGACGCCCGGGGTGTCCGATAACAGCCCGCCGGTATCTCCAGAAGCGCGCTGTGCGGCAGGGTTGAACTGCAGCTGGCCGCGCCCGCCTACCCGGATCTCCTGCAGCAGTTCTTGCGGAATTTCGCGTAGGAATCTGCTCGGGCGGTTGTAGCTGTCCTGCCCATGCAAACGTCGAGTTTCCGCATAGGTTAGATACAGTTCGCGCATCGCTCGGGTAATGCCAACATAGGCCAGTCTGCGCTCCTCTTCCATACGACCGGGTTCGTCAGCTGACATCCGATGAGGAAACAAGCCCTCCTCCAGACCGCCTAGAAACACCAACGGAAATTCCAGACCTTTCGCGGAATGCAGTGTCATCATTTGCACGCTCGGCCCCTCGGCGGCTTGGCGATCCCCAGCGTCTAAAGTCATTTGATCGAGAAATTCCTGCAACACGCTCACTTCAGCACGATCGCTGTCTTCAAACGGAAACACCAAATCGCCTGCGAATTGGCCGCATGCCGCAACCAACTCCTGTAAGTTTTCTTTGCGCGCCAGTCCTCGCTCACCGCGCTCTTGGCTATGAAACGCCAGTAGGCCACTGACGTCTATTACATGTTCGGCCAACTCTTCTAAGGTCATGGGGGCTACGGCAGCGGCTAGGTCGTCAAGCAGCTGAATAAAAACACCTACGGTTTTTTGCACGCGCGCCGGGAATAGATCTTCACTGATTCCAATCTTAGCCGCCGTCCACATGGACAACTGCCGCGATCGTGCCAGCTGCCGAATGCTTTCCACGCTTTTATCGCCGATACCGCGCGGCGGCGTGTTGACCACCCGTTCGAAGGCAGGGTCAGAATGACGGTCCTCGATCAAACGCATGTACGCCAGCGCATTTTTTATTTCAGCGCGTTCAAAAAAGCGCTGACCACCGTATATCTGATAAGCGATATTCGCCCGTAACAGCGCTTCTTCGATGACCCGAGACTGGGCGTTGGACCGATACAGTACCGCCACTTCATCGGCGTTACCGCCGCTTTCGAGCCACTGTTCGATGCGTTCAACGATAAATCGTGCTTCATCGAGATCGTTGAATCCCGCATAGACCTTTATCGGTTCGCCAGCACCGTCAGCAGACCAAAGGTCTTTGCCCAGCCGGTCGGTGTTTTGTTGAATCAAGCCATTGGCCGCATCCAAAATATTTTTTGTTGAGCGATAGTTTTGTTCTAACCGAATGGTCTGCACGTTGGCAAAGTGCTGTGGAAAATTATGGATATTCTCGATCTTTGCGCCGCGCCAACCATAGATCGACTGATCGTCATCACCTACGGCCATAATGCGCGACCGATCTCCGGCCAAAACCCGCAGCCAGGCATATTGAATGGCATTCGTGTCCTGAAACTCGTCGACAAGCAAATGACCGAAACGCTGCTGATAATGCTGCAGCAGGCTAGGGTCGTTCAACCACAGCTCATGGCTACGCAACAACAGTTCGGCAAAGTCCACCAACCCGCCCTGGTCGCAGATTTCTTCATAGCTCTGGTAAATGCGTTTATGAGTGATCTGAAACAAGTCATCGCCGCTAGGCACTTGATGCGCACGCAAGCCCTCATCTTTCTGACCGTTGATGAACCAAGCCGCCTGTCGCGCCGGCCATTTCTTTTCATCAATATCCAATGTTTTCATTATGCGCTTGAGCAAACGAATCTGGTCATCGCTGTCCAAGATCTGAAAGTTCTGTGGCAGCTTGGCTTCGGCCCAGTGCATGCGCAGTAAGCGATGGGCCAAACTGTGAAAAGTGCCAACCCACATCGACCGGGCGGAAATATTCAGTAGGCTTTCGGTACGCGCGCGCAGCTCTGCTGCCGCTTTGTTGGTAAACGTGACCGCCAAAATGCTGTGCGGCGACACAGCTTCGACTTCGATCAACCAGGCGATGCGATGCACAAGCACCCGCGTTTTCCCACTACCAGCGCCGGCGACCACCAATGAGTTGTTTAACGGCCCGGAGACAGCCGCGCGCTGCGGCTCATTTAGCCCGTCAAGAATGTGGGTTATATCCAAACGCTAGGTCCCATAGGTAACGATGCGATGTAGCGGCAACGTCGCAATGAAGGGACGCAGAGCTACAATTTCCGATACCGCTAGTCTAGCTTCTTCGCGGGCGCATATTCTAGTTAAGGCGCTGATACCGCATCATTCGTTCACAGCATTCTCGCGCATGCGCTGCAGTTCCCGCGCAATACGCGCTTGTTCGATGAGATATAGATCGCTGACTTTTTGTTCCAAGTCTTCGAGCAATGTTTGAACTTCTCTGTTTCCACCGCCGTCAAGATTCTTAAGCGATTCGCCGAGGCTCGCCATACGCGCATCCGTGGCGGCCTGATTCTGCAGCATTGCCTCCAAACTCTGGCCGAGTCGGCGCAATTGTTCAGCGCTCATGGTATCCGCACTGGCGGTATTGCTGCTGTTGTTTTCGTTAATCTGCGCTTGACCCTGAAGTAAGGCGGTAATTTCGCCACGCATATCCTCGATCAACGCATTGGAGCTGTCTTGATCACCCGCCTGCGCAGCCAGCATATTTAGCGTTTCGTCGACCTGCGTCAGTCGCGAGGACATTTGCCACGTAAACAGGCCCAGATAAACAGCGGTGCTCACCAACGTAACGCCCAGCAAGATAAACGCGAAGTTGGTATAACGCCGCGACTTCGACAACTGCTCGGTTGAAGCAGATAACTGCTGCGCAATATTCGTCACCATATCGGCAACGCTATTGCCCATGGCGTCAATTACATCTACGCGCGGCTTACCATTGCCATTGGTCCCGGCCGGTCCCGCATCCGCTGCGGGTTCGGGCGCGGCATCTCTGGTCTCAACAGCGGTTTCGCTGGGTTCTCTGCCTATCGCATCCAACGCTTCTTCTGCAGCTTGCTTAGTTGGCGGTGCCTTCTTGCCTTTAGGCGCTTTTTTGTCCTTTTTATCTTTTTTGAACTTGCTTAATAATTTTTCAAACATGTCGATCTCCTGAATTACAGACCGCTGAGGGACATAACTTCTTCGCCCACCAAATGCGCCGGCACCAAAAATGCGTCCGAACCGTTTTTCACGGTGTCTCTGGCGATCTGGCGATCCACAAACGGGCCGCTCACCACCACAAACCGCTGAGGGTTTGCGCCCTTCATAAATACTTTCGTCGGCATCTGATCGACGAGCCTGTTCTGCAACACCCGCGCCCCTTGCAATTGAGCAAAAGATCCATGTTGCACGAAAATTCCTGCCGGTTTGATCGGCGCTTCACTAACAGCTGCCGGAGCCTTCGCTGCAGATTCAATGGCCGTAACGGCGGATGCAACCTCGCTGGCGGACTTGGACGCACTGACCGGTTCTGGATCCGCGAACAGCCTCATCAACTCAACGTCATCGGCACCAGTTGCAGGCACTGCCTTAACACTCTTCGCTTCGACAGCAGCCAATTGTGTAGAAACGGCCGCGGTCTGCCTTGATTCCGACACGACTGCCGCTTGTGCTCCAGAGTCGCGAGTTGCTCCAGGTTTAGGCGTGTTGCTTAGTTTGGCCGCTGCAACGCTCTGATCGATCACTGCCGCCTCGCTCGCCGCTGCCGCTTCCGCGTCGGACCATGCCGGCATCAGATCGAACTGCACAGCCACTACTGTGCCTATAAATACGATCCCTGCAGCCACTTGCGCCAAGGCAAGACGTCTTCTGGGCTGTTCTTCAGTCGTGGCCAAAGCCGCCTGAGTCCTGTGGGTTTTATTTTGTTTACGCTGCGCTTTCAATAACTGTCTGACATCGAGATCAGTGTCTACGCTGGGTTCTATTTGCGCGGCCGTCTTGGGGAAATTCAACACTGCGGAACCTGTTTGCAAGTCCGCCCGCATACCCATGTCTCTGATCACGCCCTGTACGGCATTCACACTCGCCGTGCCAGCTGCCGCTGCCATGGCATCGTCACATTGCTTTTGGGTGGGTGGTGCAAAATCCCAGCGCTGGGCTTTGCAGTTGTGCATGAGTTTTTTTAACGCCGCGGCGTTTGTTTCACCAGGCGTTACTGAAATAAATAAGCTAATGCCCGCTGCTTTAAACTGACGAATAATTTTCGCGCCGAAGCAGACGCCGTCGGCCTTGAACGAGTTCAAGCTTTCGTAAACCCATACCTCTCGAGCACGATGTTTGGCGAGCGCGCCGGCATCGCCCACATTGGCTAAATCAACATCGGCCAGGCGTTCATTGAGCGCCTGCAAAATACCGTCGCGATCCGCCGGCAGCTTACGAATCCTCGGCGCTAAATTGCGTTCCATAGTGCTCAGTTGTTTGAGTATTCGGGCGACATAATAGGCCGTCAGTCCAGGCTGTTCCGACGCCACGATCACTGTATTACCACTGACCTGCAAGGCCGCGCCAACCTGGCGTTGGGTCTGCTGGTGCTCCACCGTGAAGTTGCCTACTCCTGATTGCTCCGTTTTGTGTCGATTTGGAATCATGGTGATCTCCCTATTACCCGTTCGTCGATCGCGCTGCGGTGCGACCAAATTCGTCAAACTTAAATGCCTTCGGCACCTTCGGCCTTGGCCTCGGCGCTTTTTCTGCGCCCTTAGTCATTGCATTCAATCCGTAGACGTAAGCGATGACCTGAGCCACGGCGTAGAACAGATCTGCCGGTATGTGCGACCCAATCTCAGTGGTGAAGTACAGCGCTCTTGCAAGCGGCGGCGCTTCAAAAATCTCAACATCATGCTCGCCCGCCAATTCGCGGATTTTCAGGGCCATAAAGCCTTTGCCTTTAGCAACAACTCGAGGCGCGTCCTCTTTATCCATTTCGTAGACTAACGCCACGGCAAAGTGCTGAGGATTAGTCACGATAACGTCGGCACTTGGTACCTCATCGAGCATGCGTTGTTCGGCAATCTCGCGCTGTTTTTGGCGAATCTTCTGGCGAACTTCAGGTTGACCCTCAACGTCCTTCATTTCATCGCGCACTTCTTTTTTCGTCATCTTGAGTTTCTTCATGAACTCATACTTCTGATAGGGCACGTCGATGGCGGCAATAAGCAGTAGCGCGAGACAGGTAATCGTGGCACCAAAGAGCACCAAATCGAGGCTGGCAAAGATCCCTGCATTGGTGTCAAACCGCGCGTAGTTGAAGAAGCGTTCGAGGTTGAAATACAGAAAGGTGCCAGCAAACACAGCAACCGCGGAAAACTTCAATAGCGCTTTGCTCAATTCGACTATGGCGCGTAAACCAAAGATCCGCGCCAGGCCTTTGAGCGGGTTAAGTTTACTCAGCTTTGGTGCAGCAGCCTTGGCCGAAAACACAAAGCCGCCCAACGCCGAAGCCGTGCCCACCGCCAGCGCGATGGCGATCAAAAACAGCGGCGTTAATACTAAAAAGCTTTCGGCAAACAACGAGCCAAAGCGCAGCGCGCTCTGTTCAGCAGAAAACGCAACGCTCGGTTCGAAAATCAGTGCGCCTTTGAACAAATCGGTGAGCTTTGGTGCAAACCAAAACCCGCCATAATACAACGTGGCGATAACCCCAAGGGTCACCGCTGCTGTGCTGGCGTCTTGCGAGCGCAAAACCTGGCCGTCTTCGCGGGCTTTTTCCATTCGCCGCGCGGTGGGGTCTTCGGTTTTATCGTCTTGATCTTGTTCTTCAGCCATACCAAATACCTACGCAAATAACGAACTTTGCAAGTACCGAAAGCCGTCGTACCACAACGTTTCAAGTCGGCTGTAGTAAAAACTTAAGGTTAATGTGACCAATACCAGGCCTATGGGAATCAGCGCAGGAAAGCCCACGGCGAAAATATTCAAACTGGGCGAGGCCTTAGAAATGACGCCCAAACACACGTTGACCATGAGCAGCCCGAGCAAAACGGGCAAAACCAGTGCCACGGCCCCGATAAACATCTGCGACGACCAAGTTATGAACCCGGATATCGCATTGGTTGCAAACAACCCTTCACCAATCGGAATAAAGCGATAGCTGTCGACCAAGACAGAAATCAATACGAGATGTCCACCGAGACTTAAAAAAGCCAACAGGCCAATTACCAACAGGAAGTTGGCGAGGGTTGGCACGTTGCCAAGGTTGGGATCGATCATGTTCGCCATACCTAAGCCCATACCACCCGACACCACTTGACCTGACAAAACAACCGCGGCAGCAACAACTTGAAGGGTCAAACCCATCAATCCCCCCACCGCTATTTCATGGGCGATCTTGGCCACCGCAGGAAAGGTAAATGGATCTATGTCCGGCACCTCAACGGTTTGAAAAATCAGAATCGTCAGCGCAGCGCCAATCGCAACGCGCATGCGCACGTTAAGTGCCGCGGCGCCAAAAATTGGCGCGGTAATCAGCAACGCGGATACGCGAATGAACGGCCACATGAACTGGTGAACCATCTCAACGAGTTGAATCATGGCTAGGTTCACAGCAGCCCTACCCGTTCAAATCCCGCACGCGTGCAAAAATCGTCTCAAAATATTCCATCATGATCGCCAACTGCCATTCACCGAACAGCGCAACCGCGACCATCATGACCGCTAACTTGGGAATAAAACTCAACGTCATTTCCTGAATCGACGTCGCCGCCTGAATAACGCCCACGAGCAGACCTGAGAGCAACGCCGCCGCTAATATCGGCGCCGCAACTAAGGTGGTAACGGTCAGCGACTGAATCGCAATGTCCATGACGGTAGCTGTATCCATGACGACCCCTAGCGTAAAAACGTCGCAACTAAGGAGCTTGTAATCAGGCCCCAGCCGTCGACGAGTACAAACAGCAACAGCTTGAACGGTAATGAAATCATCATCGGCGACAGCATCATCATGCCCATAGACATAAGCACACTGGCTACAACCAAATCGATGATGATGAAGGGAATGTAAATCAGGAACCCAATCGTGAAGGCAGTTTTAAGTTCCGAGGTGATAAATGCGGGCATTAAAACGGTGAAGGGGATGTCTTCAGGCTTCTCAACCGCAGGTTGCTCCGCCATTTCCATAAACATCAAGACATCTTTTTCCCGGGTCTGGGCGACCATAAATTCCTGAAGCGGGGCGCGCGCCAGCTCAATGCCTTGCATAAACGATATCTCGCCGTCCTGCACCGGCACGAACGCCTCTTCATAGACGTTTTCTAACACCGGCATCATGATGAACAACGACAGAAACAAAGCGATGCCGATCAAGACCTGATTGGGTGGCGTCTGGGCGGTACCCAAAGCCTGCCGAAGCAACGATAAGACGATGATGATGCGCGTAAACGAGGTCATTAAAATTAAAATCGACGGCAGCAAGGCCAATACAGTCATTAACAACAACAGCTGCAGAGACAGGCTATACTCCGTGCCATCATCGTTGACTTCGAGCACGTTAAGCGCGGGAATCCCTTCGGCCGTAGCGGTTAACGGCAGCAGCAAAGCAACCACACAAAAGAGCATAGAGCCGAACCATCGTCGACCATTACATGCACGCACATCGCCAGCTGCCGCTGAAAATGCCGAATTGGGAGTCACGTTTTGCATGCTGTTCCTGTTGTTACCGGCGTCTACCGCCTTTTACAGGCCTTATTAGCAAGAAAAGTGCCACAATTTTATTTCAGTAAATTCATAGGGTTACGATGGGAATGCGGCTTTCCTGGGTCGTTGCTGATGTCACTGTCGAAGTTACGACAGTGTTTTCTTCCGCTGCTGCAAAGCGGCCTGGCTCTGACACTTTTGGCAGCCCACAGCGTCATTGCCGATCAAGACGGCAATAGCCTGCCTTATCGCGAATGTTTCGAATCCACGGCCAAAACCTATAATTTAGACCGGGATTGGCTGACCGCTATTGCCATTGTCGAAAGCAGCTTGAACCCCAAAGCAGTTTCTTCGGCCAACGCCGTCGGGCTGATGCAAATTAAGTGGCCGCAAACCGCGGCTCATCTTGGCGTGCGCACCCGCAGCGCTTTGTTTGATCCCTGCACCAATGTGGACGCCGGGGGGCGTTACCTGCGGGAACTCACGGATCGCTATAAGGGCGATATGCAGACGGCTCTGGCTGCCTATCGAATTGGCCCCAGCGCGCTTGCCCGCGCGCCCACGGAACCCGAAGTAGTGCTGGAATACCGTCGACGCATCGATGAGCAACTGGATATCCTGCGGCCCGCGAAAAGCAGCAGCTATCCAAACAACAGCATTGTTGTTGAGGCGCCCGCCCCTCGCATCGAGCCAACACCAGAGGAAACGCCAGCAGCGACGCCAGCAACCGCCCGCACCGTAGAATTAGCGACAGCGCCGAGTCCGAACAAACAGGACGCTGCGACACCCGTGGCAAAACCCGTAAACGTAGAAACCACTGCAGTTTCCGGGAAACTTAAAGCTACAGCTGCAGCGCCGCACTGCGATATCCGCGAACTGCAGCTGCAGTCATTGAGTACCCACCATCCTGCAAAACGAGAACAGCGCTTTTTTGATTGGCTCGCAGCAAACGGCAGCGCATGCTCCACCTCGGGCCTCATTAAAGTCAAAAACCAAATGACGGTTTGGCTGGGCACCGCAGCCGGATCTAAACGCATCGTCAGCACACTCGACGCGATGTTAAACACGCCCTAAGAGGGGATGCGCCCTAATCTTTACGTTGATTGAGCAGAGCGCCGAGGTGTTGTTTGAACCCCGATTTGTTGAGCGCATCTGCAACGGGTTCGCCCGCTATTTTTGCCGGGTCGATACCTTGGGAGTCCAGTAACGTTATGGTGTTGGGGCTTATGCCCAACAACAGCTGCTTATCCTCATAGGCCAACACACAGATCCGATTTTTAGGGTCTATGCGCAGCGTATCCAGCACGCGTAAATTTGACTTACCCCCTGCCCCGCCTAAGGCGGTTTTGCTTTTCAAAAACCAAAGAGTTAACAGCAGTAGCCCGATGACAAACAAGAACGCCAACAGGCCCACAATGGGATTAAAACCTTCCACGGTTTATACAGGCTTGATCCGTTCCATGGGCGACACTATTTCGACCACTGTAAGACCGAGCTGATCGCCTACTGTCACCACCTCGCCTTTGGCAATAACCGTGCCGTTGACCTTGAGGTCTAACATTTCACCGGCCGCAGTATCCAGCTCCAAGACACTGCCTTGGGCCAAGCGCAGGAGATCTTTCAATTTTAACTTTGCGGACCCCAACTCAACCGTTAGCGTCACGGGAATGGAACGGATAAGGTCTTGATCCAAGGATCCCTCGCCAAGGGAATCGCTGGATTCCTGTGCTACCGCTTCTGTTGGTTCTTCGACGTTTTCACTCATTAGTCGTCCCAGCCATGGTACTCGCTACTATTTTAACCGCAGCGTTGTCGCCACGGCTGCCTATTTGTACTTCGTAAATCGGTAAGCCGTTTACGCATAACTCTGATCGCCCCATATCCTGCAAAGAGATCACATCGCCTACTTTTAGCGTGTTTAACCTCGCCAGCGACATAGGCATTTCACCGGCGTTAACCACCGCCTCAAACAAAACCTCGTCCAAGGAGCCAGCTAAGCGTTTTGACCATTCGCGTTCTAAGCGGTTTTCTACTCGATTTGGAGCACTGGTTTTACTTAACGAACCGCGCACCAAATTTATGCTGTCATACGGGTGCACAATGTCGATCGCGCCAATTACATCCATACCACCCTCGATTTCGCTGGCGTTACCCACACGAAAACGATTAATGATGACGAGGTCGCTGTCTGCAGCGATATTAGCCAAAAGTGGATTGGGCTCTGCGCGCACAAACTCGCACTGAACCCGTAACGCCGGAGCCCAGGCCTCGAGCAGCGCCGAATAAACCACTAAGCGCACTTTTTTCAGCACCACTTCCTCTGTCGCGCTGAAGCTGCGGGTTTCGCTCACCGATTCTAGCGAACGCGGCACCCCGCCGAACCAGTTATCAACGCAGCTGAATATTACCTGCGGGTCGATGACACAAATCGACTCGCCTTTTAAGGGGCTCATATTGGTAAGGTTGAGACTCACAGGCGTTGGTAAGCTGGCGAGATAATCGGCGTACTTCATGACCTCTACGGTGCCCAACGCCACTTCAGCGCTGTATTTCAGCTCGCGCGCGAGGCCCACACGCAAATGCCGGTGAAACCGTTCATTAATCTGTTCCAGCACCGTGGTGTCGAAATCAGGCCGATTGTCCTTCGACGCTATATCGAAACTCTTAGCCTCGACACCGACATTGTAGCCGCCACCCTCTAAACCGCCTGACGCAACAACGTCTTCAATGGCCTGCATTTCTTCGTCGGTGAGAAGTTTTTCGCCGTCCGCCATAGTCTTGCTCTAGTCAACGACGTAGCTGGTGATCAAAACATCCGCGACCAAATCGAAGTCATAGCCCTCATAATTTCTAAACAGCTCGTTCGCCGCTGCTTTAAAATCGGCTCTTAATTCCTTGCGGAAGTCCGGTTTGAGGGTGTCCTCCTCCGTGACTTCAAGCATACGTTCGGTAAAAGCGGCACGCAGCGCCAAGTCATGCGTCTGCATTCTCAGGCTGGCGAAAAAGTCATGCTTAGCAAACACAGAGAGCTTGAGTTGCAGCATTTTTCTTGAATTTTTCATCTTAACCATCAACGCAGGTTTTTCGATGGCGTGATACTGAGGGTCATTCAATGGCCGCGGCACGCACCCTCCCCATAGGGTTTTTTCCACAGCGGTAGGCGGCTTGTTGTATTTTACGGCCGGATCATAGTCTGGACACATGATCGGAGCGTTCGGATCCACTTCTTCGCCACATGCACCAACCATTAACGCTAGAACGACCAGCACAAGACCTTTTAATCCGCTCATTCAATCACCTGTACTTGTAAACTTCGAATGCACAGACCCTACACAAAAACGTTCAATCCATCACCTGCTTTGAAGTCTGCAGGCAATGCTTTGGAAAGTTCATCCGCGGATAACGCAATGGTCTTAAACCCATCGGCAGCGGTGTTTTGAATTGGCCCCAAGCTCAAAGAGACCACCGCTTGATCACCCGAATCACCTAGTGCTTCAGCTAATGCCGCCTGCAGCTTCGGCAGCGAATCTGCCAGAATTTGCCGCACTGCAGGGTCCGACGAGGTCACCTGGCCTTCAATGCCTTCGGCGCCTGCGTGCAACTGAATCGCTACAGACCCAAGATCCAGAGCATCGAGATCAAGCTGCACCGACCAGGCACCTTCGCGCACCGCAACCGCTAAGCGACTACCCAGGAGCTCGCTGAAACGCTCGCTCCACTCGCGATACTGCTGGGCTTTAGCCTGCGCCTCTTCTTCGTTGTTGGCTAACTGGGTTTGCGTAAACGTTGGGCTTTGCTCGCCTTGGCCAGATCGCTGGCCCGACTGCTGCTGGTTTGCAAACTCGACATCGGCAGCGCCGCTATCGCGCTCCGCCGCCTGTGCCACAGCAGTTTGTTTCTGCTCATCCTGCACCTGTGGCCATTGCGCCGACAATATGTCTTTGGTGCTCGCCGGCAGCAGCGCTTCTTCCATACCCGCCTCTGCACGCATAGGAACCTGAGCGTCTAACGGCACTGGCGCCGTCACCCTTGAATCCGCTGGTGGTAAAGCCTCTGGCTTGGACGGCACGACTGTGCTCAACACAGACTGCACGTCGCCGGTTTGGTTAACAACTTGAGCGGCCTGCAGCGCTGGCGTTGTGGGCGGCAGTATGGCCTCCTCCGCGAGGGGTTGTATTACCGCCTGCACAGCGTCGGCAACATCCGTATGCGCATCGCCCACTGCTTGAGCGATAGCCGATCCCGCGCCCAACATCGTTTGTTTCATATAGCCGGCCATGCCACCCTCGGAAAACCCATGATCGCGCATGAATTGTGTCAACTGGCTGTCTTGCCCGCCATTGGGGTTACCCGTGAAAATCACCCGCCCGATCTTTAAGCTACTGTCGTGCAGCG
Source organism: Gammaproteobacteria bacterium UBA2955 (assembly GCA_002348825.1). Taxonomy (GTDB): domain Bacteria; phylum Pseudomonadota; class Gammaproteobacteria; order Pseudomonadales; family Azotimanducaceae; genus UBA4421. Next base: position 3,035 of record DEBN01000129.1, on the reverse strand, counting down.
CCAAATCGGGAATCTCGTGGCCTGGGTTTTGCTGCGGCGGACTCATTGCGTTAGACGCACTATCGGGCGCCACCGAAGCCTGATTTTGTAGCAAATGCCGAAAGTCGGCGACTGCGGTCTCGCGTTGCTGCGCCACCTGCGGCAACTCGACCGCAGGCAACTCGTGCCGAAATTCAGCGGCAGCCGGCTGCTGTTGCTGTAACAGGTAGCGGAAATCTCCGCCCGCTGGCTCAACAGTCGTCTTCTGCAATTCTTGGCTATTCGGCGCTCCTTCGGTTTGAAGAGCCAAATTGGTCGGCTTTATAGCGTCTGTCATCGGATTCCTATCTCTAATCTATATACCTGCCACATCGTCCCTATCGGCCAAACAGGTTTGTCGCTACAACTGGTCTGGGCCCTGGCGTTGCGGTGCTACCTTGGTGACCACATCTTTACGTCGTCATTAGGGCGATTTAACCCGCCACCCGGCGCTTGTCATTGCCGATGTTGCTCTGTGCGCATGAATGGTATGGCAACATCTATGCCAACCATTCGTTAAAACCTAGTTTTGCGAAAAGCGCTGCACGTTTAACAGGTCTTGCTGCTTCTGTTCCAGACGTCGCTCATGATCGCTTTTCCGACCTTCTACGCGGTTTCGCAGCGTCTCAAACTTACTGTGTTCCTGATACAGCAGGCGATAGCGTTGCTCTACCTGGCGCTTGGCCGCCTCCATCTGACGTAACTGCTGCTCCACGGCGACCAATGTTTCGTCCAAATGAATTAAAAATCGGCGCAAGTGTGTAGTGGCGTCAACGCTGTGATCTCGCTGTTGCTGCGCGGCAAGATCATGCAGGTATTGCTCCTTCATCTGGCGAAGTTTTGCCGCTTCCTGCGCCATTTCTTGTTGTCGCGCCGTGGCCTGCACCAGAGCCTTTTGCACACTCGCTAATTCATCTGCCACCCGCTCGGCCAGCAATTGCCAACGATCTATTTGTCGGTCAAACGTTTCAGCCATGAGACAAGCACTCCTGCAATTGTGCGATCGACGTTTCGACAGTCACCTGTTCGTCCATCGGTTGACGCAAAAAATTCTCCATTTCGCCGCGGACAACAATGGCGCGATCCAGATCGGGGTTAGAGCCGGGCTCGTAGGCGCCGACGTTGATCAGATCTTGGTTTTGCTGATAGAGCGTCCACAGTCGGCGAAGGTTGTTCGCCAGGTTTTGGTGGTCTTGATCGGCAATAATCGGCATGAGCCGGGAAATAGAGCCCATTAGGTCAATCGCCGGGTAGTGCGCTGCATCGGCTAATGTTCGCGACAACACTACTTGGCCGTCTAGAGAGGCCCGCGCAATGTCGACAATCGGGTCATTCAGATCGTCGCCTTCCGCGAGCAAGGTATACATCGCTGTAATCGTGCCCTCGCCAGCACGACCCGTACCGGATCGCTCAATAAGCTTTGGCAGCAAGCTGAACACAGAGGGCGGATAACCTTTAGCGGTGGGCGGTTCGCCGACCGCTAAGCCAATTTCGCGTTGCGCGTGCGCGACGCGGGACAGGCTATCCATCAGCAATAGGACGTTTTTACCCTCCGCGCGGAAATGTTCCGCATACAAATGTGCTAATTGGGTGGCGCGAATCCGCAAGAGCGGAGACTCGTCCGCGGGCGCCGCGACCACCACGGCTTTCCTTAAGCCATCCGCGCCCAGTGTGTTCTCAATGAATTCTTTTACTTCCCTGCCGCGCTCACCAACGAGGCCAATGACCACCACATCCGCAGCGGTAAACTTAGTCAGCATGCCTAACAGTACGCTTTTGCCAACACCCGAACCTGCGATCAGCCCAATACGTTGCCCGCAACCAATGGTCAGCAACGCGTTCAACGCGCGCACACCGACATCCAGCACCTGATCAATGGGTTGGCGCTCCATAGGATTCGGCGTGCTGCCGCCCAGCCCCATAGGGCGTCCACCGGTTATCGGCGGTAAATTATCGAGGGGTTCCCCCATGGCGTCCACCACCCGGCCGAGCAACCCATCGCCCACCAACGCGGTATCGGTTTCTTTGTGCACATATACACGGCAGCCTGCACTTAGTCCCGTGGCCTGCCATAACGGCATTAAAAATAAGCTGCCGGATTCAAAGCCAACAACTTGAGCGTCGACGTATTCGTCGTCCGGCTTAAGGATTCGGCATATTGATCCAACCGCCGCACTGACCCCTTTGGCTTCTAGAGTGAGCCCGACAATACGTGTAAGTGTTCCATAACGTCGCGACCGTGGCGCTTTGAGCTGGGCTCGAGCAATGTCGGAGTAGGTTGCCAGACTCAGCATCTCCTATTCCTCGTTCGGTTCGCCATCAGCCGCTGACAAGGCGTCGCTGTCTGCGTCCAAAGGGTCTGTTGGCAGCGGCTCGGTGTGTGCATCGGCCGCCGAGGATTCCGTCAACATTGGCTCTGCAGAAGCTGGGGCTGGGACCGGTTCGCTCTCTGCTACTGCGGCAGAGTTAGTAAAGTCCGTGGCATCTAATTGCTGCGCCAATTGGTCCAGCCGTTCGCTCATCAGGTCTTCAACTTGGGCATCATCAATCACAAGGCGCACATCGCCATCGCTGAGGCCTTCATCGGCAATCACCGGATAGCCATCTGTGACGCCCTGTAAGGGCTGAGCCTTGAGGCGCTCGGCCCAAGCTTCGGAGACGTGAATTTCGATTTGTCCCAAATCCGTCGGGTCGAGATCGCTGATTACCGTGTTAATTACCGCATCGATCGCCGCATCCGATTGACGCAGCTCAACCCGAGCAAGATGTTCGGCCAATGCCAAAGCGAGATTACGCAGCGGTTGTAACAACGGCTGGCGGCTCGCAACGTCGGACTGCAGTGCGCCCATGAACGCGGCGAACTCCTGCTGGATTATGCCCTTATGCTCGGTGCGTACCTGCTCGATCTGTTGTGCCGCGACTGCTTCAGCTGCCGTCGAGCCCTCTGCGCGCGCGGCCGCGACAAGTTCATCAACCTGAGCTTGGGTATAGGTAGCTTCGGCATTGCCCGATGCAGG
>DEBN01000066.1:23993-27083 GCA_002348825.1 Gammaproteobacteria bacterium UBA2955 | reverse complement strand
GAGAAGATGGCCATAAACCCCGCCTCATATTCGCCATAGCGCTCCCGATCGTGGATGTTAATCGTTGCCATCACATACGCCGTCATCTTTGCTCCTTTTACATTAGCCTTTCGCGGGCTGGCGTTTATTCTGCAGATGCAGCAAGCCATCTTGTTGATTAATCGAGCTCGCAAACTGCTGCAAAAAGTTCATACCCAGCAGGCCATCAAAACCGTTATCGCCCACTAATGGCAGGATGCCCACCTGCAGGCGATCAACTGCAGCCCCACCGACCATGAAGTCGGAGACCTCAATTACCGGCGCCGAGACCAAACCGCCGGCAGTCGCCAAGCTGATCGAACGACCCAAGTCATAGCGAAGATTTAACCGCCGGGCAGCCGCTGGCGTCAGCGTAGTAATGGATGCCCCTGTATCAACCAGCAGCCTCAGCGTTCCCGACAAAAGCCGCGCCTCAACGACGTGATGGGCACCATGTTTGAACAAAGGTACGGTTATTCCTTCAGCAAACTGCAAACGCTGATTGATGCGCTGTTCTAACGCCTGCGCCTTGGGTCCCATTACTGGATCCTGCAGAATGAAATACAGCGAATACAGCGCTTGATCGTACAGCTGTAGCTGCACTTGCACATCGGCCAGCCGATAGTAGTACTCGGCAATATGTGGGTCCAAGTTCACCAGGCGCTGATAAAATGCCAACAATTCGGGCCAGCGCTGTTGTTGTGTCAGCTGCCTGGCGCGTTTGTCGATAAATCCTTGAAGTTGAGCTCGGACCGCCGCTTCACCCGCCGAATCCAACCCAACCAGAGCATCATAAAACGCCTCCAGCGAATCCAGCGGTGCGAGCGCCGCCGTCGATTTATTGGGGTAGGACTGAGCGGGCGCAAGGGTTGTCAACGAGTCCGCCGCCGACGGGTCCGTCGATGCCGACGCCGGCACGGCAAAAGTGATGTTCTCTGACGCGATTCCGCGCAACTGCCAGCCGGCCACAACGCCCGCAACGGCAACAACGACCAGCAGCAGGGTACGCATGGACTAACCCCTAGCCTAACGCCGACGCATACCCGGTGGCAGACCTCCCCCGGGAAGCTTCATTCCTTGCATGCCGCGCATCATTTTCTGCATGCCGCCCTTCTTGCCAACTTTTTTCATCATCTTCTGCATCTGCTTGTGCTGTTTCAACAATCGATTGATGTCGGCTATTTGGGTACCGCTGCCCGCAGCAATACGCTGTTTACGTGATCCGTTCAGTAGATCCGGAAAACGCCGCTCGCGCACGGTCATTGAGTCGATAATTACGCCCATACGCTTAAACTGACCGTCGTCTAACTGCGCCTGAGCATTAGCCGGTAACTGACCCATTCCCGGCAATTTGTCGAGCATGCTGCTCAAACCGCCCATATTGGCCATTTGCTGCAACTGATCTCGAAAGTCTTCCAGATCAAACTTTTGGCCCTGTTGCATTTTGCGTGCAAACCGCTGGGCCTTGGTTTTATCGACTTTGCGCTCAGCCTCTTCGATAAGCGACAAAACATCGCCCATGCCCAATATACGCGAAGCAATGCGATCGGCATGAAAGACTTCAAGCGCGTCGGTTTTTTCCCCGCTGCCTAGGAACTTGATGGGTTTACCCGTAATGGTACGCACGCTTAACGCCGCCCCGCCGCGGGCATCGCCATCGGTTTTAGCAAGCACGATACCCGTTAACGGTAACGCATCGTTAAACGCTTTGGCGGTATTTGCAGCGTCCTGACCCGTCATTGCGTCTACCACAAACAGCGTTTCTATCGGTTTGATACTGGCATGCAACTGCTTGATCTCAGACATCATCGCTTCGTCTACGGCCAGCCGGCCTGCCGTATCCACAAGCAATACATCTGCCAACTGCTGCTTCGCGCTCTGAACGGCTGCGGTCGCTATCGCAACCGGCGCTTGATCTACCGAAGATTCGATAAACGTTACGCCGACCTCGGTCGCCAGCGTGCGTAACTGTTCGATTGCAGCGGGCCTATAGACGTCTGCACTGACCACAGCTACGCGTTTTTTCTGCTGCTCCTTGAGCAACCGTGCAAGCTTCGCGACCGTGGTCGTCTTACCCGCCCCCTGCAGACCCGCCATCAGGACAACCGCGGGTGGCGTTGTCGCTAAATCGAGACTGTTGTCCCCGGCGCCCATCACCGCAACAAGCTCTTCATGCACGATCTTGATGAATGCTTCACTTGGGTTGAGCGCGGTCATTATTGCTTGACCCAGCGCTTTGCCGCGCACCTGCTCAATGAATTCTTTTACGACGGGCAGAGCTACGTCCGCTTCCAGCAAGGCGACGCGCACATCACGCAAAGCATCGCTGATGTTGTTTTCGGTCAAGCGTGCCTTGCCGCTTATCTGCTTTAGGCTAGCCGACAGTCTTTCTGATAAGTTTTCAAACATAGTAGGAGCTATTACGCGGGGCCAAGAATTATAGCGTGAACCTGATATTGTGCGGCCGATTTTTTAGCCACTGAAGTTGCAACAAAAGCCTCGGGATCCCGGATCCAGCTATTCGCTACGCCACACCCTCGGCGCGATTTTCAGCGCCCAGCGTACCTGAGGATTACCGCGCCTACCGACACGAGTGCCTGCCTTGGCTCGCTGTAATGCACTGCAAAGGCTGCTTCACGGCAACGCCGGCTTATGCCAGAATTCAGACCCCAAAACTACGACGTTTTATCATAGACACTCAGGTTACGAGCGCTTACCAGCGCGGCACTGCATGAACGAGACCGCGACCATTTCTGCCTTCGCAGCGATAGTTTTTTATGCGCTAGGCTTCGTCCAACTAGTAATAGCACAACGACAAACAGCGGGCGCAATAGAGCCCGCTACCGGGACCATGACGTCGGTTAAAAACATCCAGCAACGCGTCGCGTGGTTGGGCTTAACCGCCGTCGCCTGTCACGGCTGGGCAACGTTTTCCGCATTGGTAACCGACGCGGGCATAGACCTTGCGCTGGTCCATGTATGCAACTATATCGCCGTTGTGATGGTCGCTGTCGTCGCTTTGGCGAACAGCCGCATCCCCGTCATCAGCGTTAATCTACTGTTGTTTCCCAT
>DEBN01000066.1:9905-23611 GCA_002348825.1 Gammaproteobacteria bacterium UBA2955 | reverse complement strand
CGGCTGGCGATAGACAGCGCCCAAAGCGCGCATATCATCTTGTCATTAACCGCCTACGCGGGCCTTATGACCGCGGCTTTACAATCGCTTCTACTGGCATTCCAAGATAAGCAACTGCAACGCCTGGATACGGGCTTTTATCGTATGTTGCCGGCGCTAGAGACCATGGAACGCTTGCTCATCGCCATGTTATGGATCGGCACCGTATTGCTCAGCCTTGCGATTTTCACCGGTTTGTTGTTTCTGGACGATATGTTCGCTCAGCGGGTAGCCCATCACACCGTGCTGACCACTTTGTCTTGGCTTATCTACGTAGCCTTCCTGCTCGGCCATCACGTTCTCGGCTGGCGCGGGATTACCGCCGTGCGCTGGAACCTAAGCGCATTCGGATTGCTGTTGCTGGGCTATGTCGGCAGCAAATTCGTGCTCGAATACTTGGTTTAAGCATGATCAGCGCCGAAACCCCTACCTTGTACTTGTTTCTGAGTATCGCACTGCTGATTCTACTGTCCGCATACTTCTCAGGCACCGAAACAGCGATGATGGCGCTAAATCGCTATCGCTTACGGCACATGGTAAAACGCGGCCATCGCGGTGCGCGCAAAGCCAGTAGCATGTTAAGACGTCAGGACCGCCTACTTGGCGTAATCTTGGTCGGCAACAATTTAGCGAATTTTACGGCTGCTACGATAGCGACGATCATCGGTTATAACCTTCTAGGCGATACGGGTGTTTTACTTGCGCCTTGGGTACTGACTGTTACGTTCCTTATTTTTGCCGAAGTCGCGCCCAAGACTCTGGCGGCAGAGCGGCCTGACGCATGGGCACTGAAAGCAGTATTCGTTCTCGCGCCATTGGCGAAGTTACTGCACCCAGTCGTATTACTCACAAACGGCTTCAGCAACGCGCTGGTTAAACCATTCCTCACCGAGCGCAGTGATGGCGACGATCAACTGACAAAAGAAGAATTGATCACAGTGGTCAGCGAAGGCGCGCATGCGGTGGGTGAACGCCAAACTATGATGACGCGCCTATTGGATCTAGAAACCTTGACTGTTAACGACATCATGGTCCCACGAACAGAAATAGTGAGCATCGATATTGACGACGCCATCGATGACATCTTAGCCAGCGTAGCCGACAGTCAACACACTCTGCTGCCAATCTATAAAGACAGCTTTAATAATATGATAGGTGTCCTGCATCTGCGCCGTCTCGCGCGCCTGCTCAACACCGAAAAATTTAGCAAAGCTGACCTATTGCAGTTGGCCCGCGACCCCTATTACGTGCCTGAGGCCACGCCGTTGCACACTCAGCTGCTGAACTTCCAGAAAGAAAAGCAGCGCTTTGCCCTGATTGTGGACGAATACGGCGACATTCAGGGCATCGTCACCCTCGAAGACATCCTAGAAGAAATCGTCGGCGAATTTACCAGCGACTTCGCCGCTGACCTCGCACCGATAACCCCTGAGGCCGACGGCACTTTCCTCATCAATGGAACGGCGGTTTTACGCGACATCAACCGCATATTGCACTGGAATCTGCCCACCAACGGCCCTAAGACGCTGAACGGTTTCGTGCTGGAACATCTGGAGACCATCCCGGAATTCAATCTGTGCATTCAAATTAACGAATATCAGATTGAGACCGTGCAAATTCAGGACAAAATTATCCGCTCTTTACGGATTCGGCGAATCGAAGAGACCCCCACCGCTCTTGATCAGTAACGGTCTAAAGCTGTAGTGGTGAGAGGGCGCATCGCCCTCTGAGCCAGCAACCCCAGCCGCCTCTAACCTTTTGCCCAGCGCCGATTAAGCGCACTGACAATAGCATTCAAACTTGCGGTGATGGTGTTACGGCTAACACCTAGACCATAACAACGCATCTCGGTTTCTGGGTCGTCAATGGCCAGAATACAAATCGCCTGCGCATCGGAACCCGTGCCCAAGGCGTTTTCTTGGTAACCCAGCACTGTTAACGGCTCGTTTAACGTTTCTACCATCGCGTTAACGAACGCTTCGATCGGACCCGACCCTTCACCATCGACCGTGACCAGATTATCGGACACCTCCACTCTCGCAACACAGCGTTGGTCGTCGTCTTGTCCCGGCAAGAGATCGTAATCTATCAATCGGTAAGGGCCATTTTCGGAGCCATAGGTGTCGACCAGCGCCTGATAAATTTCGTCTGGTTTCACTTCACGATCCAAGTGTTCGGTAAGTTGTTGCACTTGGGTACTAAACTCGACCAACAAATCGCGCGGCAGCGCGAGGCCGTGATGCTCCTCCAGCAAAAACCCTACGCCACCTTTTCCTGACTGGCTATTAACGCGCACCGTCTCTTTGTAGGAACTGCCGACATCTCCTGGATCGATAGGCAAATAGGGCACCTCCCAACTGCTACGGTCGACCATCGACATACCTTTTTTTATCGCATCCTGATGGGAACCGGAAAAAGCAGTGAACACCAATTCGCCAGCGTAGGGGTGGCGCTCATGCACATCCAGCTTTGTAACCGCTTCAGCAACCTTGCGAATCTCCGGCATGCGCCGAAGGTCCAGCGTCGGATCGATACCCTGACTGAACATATTCATTGCCACAGTGACGAGGTCGCAATTGCCAGTGCGCTCGCCATTGCCAAACAGCGTGCCCTCGACGCGTTGCGCACCCGCCATTAATCCCAGTTCGGTAGCGGCGACGCCAGTACCCCGATCGTTGTGGGTGTGCAGGCTAATCACCGCACTGTCCCGTCGCGGAAAATTACGGCAAAACCATTCGATCTGATCGGCGTAAACGTTCGGCGTAGCCATTTCTACCGTAGCAGGCAGATTAATGATCAATGGATCATCCGGTGTTGCCCCCCAGGTATCGGCCACCGCGGTGCAAATCTCAGTGGCAAAATCTAACTCCGTCCCGGTAAAACTTTCCGGCGAGTATTCAAACGTTACATTCGAGGTGGAATTTTCTAGGCCTTGCCGAACCAACTCAGTACCCTGAACCGCAAGATCAATAATTCCTTGACGATCCATACCAAAAACCACGCGGCGCTGCAGTTCAGAGGTCGAGTTATACAGATGAAAAATCACATTCGGCGCACCTTCTAAGGCTTCCACCGAGCGTGCGATCAATTCTTCGCGCGCCTGGCACAGTACTTGAATAGTTACATCGGGAGGAATACGCCCCTCTTCGATAATACGGCGAATGAAGTCAAAGTCTGGCTGCGAAGCAGCCGGAAAACCCACCTCGATTTCCGCAAAGCCAATCTCTAACAGCAAGTCCCAGAGACGCAGCTTTTCGTCCACATTCATTGGGTCAATAAGCGCTTGGTTACCATCGCGCAGGTCGACACTGCACCAGCGCGGCGCGTGTTCGAGAACCCGACTCGGCCACTGGCGGTCGGGTAAGTCTATGGGCTGAAACGCTTTGTATTTTTGAAATGGCATCGCGCCACGGGCGCGGCCACCTTGCGATTGATGATTCATGTCAATGCCCTTGGACATACAGTTAGTCTTTCCCGGTCATCGCCAGCAAATAATATGCGCGGCAATTGCAATATACCTCAGTCCACACCTCCTGTGTGTGGCTGCTGTCTTGGTTCTGGGTGCGCTGGTCGTGCGCTGGGGTTTGATTATTGTGCCGGTGCAACCGGCAGCAGGTTCGGCGCGAGCAGCGCCGCAACAGATAACAGGCCGGAGTCTGTGCAGATAAAATCCCCATCAATATGGCGTTCGCACGCACGCCAACCCGTTGCAGAGGCAACTGTGCGTACCGACCAGATTGGACTGACTAGACTCATGGGCGGACTATATCCCCGACGCGACACGTTGCCAAGGATAGTAGCTATGAGTCGTAATGCACGGTGACGCAAGCCGCAGCCTGCATCGCACGCTCTCGCGCGCTATCTATACTGTCATCCAACGCTAAAGCAACGCCCACTCTGCGCTCGCCATCTACCTCTGGTTTGCCAAACAAACGCACCTGCGTATCAGCCTCAGCAAGCGCCTGATCCACGCCGCTGTAGCTGAGCGTCGAGGATTTGCCGTGCGCTAGAATCACCGCCGAAGCCGCCGGCCCGCGCGCCCGAATAGCTGGCACTGGCAGCCCGAGAATGGCGCGAACATGTAATGCAAATTCACTGAGGTCCTGGCTGATCAAGGTCACCATCCCGGTGTCATGAGGTCGCGGACTGACCTCCGAAAAGTAAACCTGCTTGTCTTTAATAAAGAACTCCACTCCAAATAGACCCCAACCGCCCAAGGCTGCAGTGACCCGCTCAGCGATGCGCTGACACTCTTCTAACGCCTCGGGGTGCATGGGCTGCGGCTGCCAAGACTCCTGATAGTCACCGTCGGCCTGACGGTGGCCAATGGGTTCGCAAAAGCTGGTGCCACCGACATGACGCACCGTGAGGAGTGTGATTTCATAGTCAAAATCGACAAACCCTTCGACGATCACCTTACCCGCGGCACCGCGGCCACCCTCCTGCGCATAGTGCCAAGCGGCGTCAATATCGTCTTGAGCGCGGAGCGTCGACTGGCCTTTCCCGGAACTGGACATCACGGGTTTAACCACACAGGGCAAGCCTATTTCGGCAACAGCCAGCTGATACTCGGCATAGGTTTCAGCAAACCGATAGGGTGAGGTCGGCACTTCGAGAGTCTGCGCCGCCAGCTCACGAATACCTTCTCGATCCATAGTCAACCGCGCCGCCGTTGCAGTTGGAACGACCCGTTGCCCTTGCTCTTCCAGTTCAACCAACAGAGGGGTGGCGATGGCTTCTATCTCTGGAACAATGAGGTCTGGCTGTTGCTGCTCGATCAAGCTGCGCAACGCCGGCTCATCGAGCATGTCGACGACATGACTGCTGTGCGCAAGCTGCATAGCCGGAGCATTGGCATAGCGGTCGACCGCGATGACTTCCACGCCCAACCGCTGCAGTTCGAGTGCGACTTCCTTACCCAGTTCGCCACTACCTAACAACATAACCCGAGTCGCGGTGGCGCAAAGCGGCGTACCAATTCGTGTCACCTGGTCGCTCATAATAACGGCCCCTTAGTTTCGTAACGCCGTGGCCTGCGCAACCAGACCATCGCGAAAACGCCGAGCATTCTCGACATAGTGTTTTGCACCCATGCGGATCGCAGCGCCCTGTTCTTCAGTCAGGGTCCTGACGACCTTGCCAGGCGACCCCATAACCATCGAATTATCAGGAATCTCCTTGCCCTCGGTAATCAGGGCATTAGCGCCGATGATGCAATTTTTACCAATCTTCGCGCCGTTCAGCACCACCGAGTTAATTCCAACCAGGGATCCTTCACCAATATCGCAACCGTGCAGCATAACCTTATGACCGATAGTGACATGCGCTCCGATATTAATTGGATAACCCAGATCGGTATGCAGTACCGACCCGTCCTGCACATTGGAGCCCTCACCCACCGTGATCAATTCCGTATCGCCTCGCAGTACCGCGTTAAACCAAACACTGGCGTCCTGACACAACAACACATTACCAAGCACCACAGCGTTGTCAGCGACCCAAAATTCTCCGTGTGCCCGCACCTGCAGATCATCAAGTTGATACAGCATCTCACCCTCCGTTTTACCTCATGGTAATGAAGGGCTGGCCTGAGTACCACCGCGCCTACCGACCGCTATTAACGGTATACTCGGGTTATGAAATACTGCAGTTTGTGTGGCGCTCGCGTCGAAATTAAAGTGCCTGAAGGCGACAGCTTGCCACGAGCCGTCTGCACTGAATGCCAGACCATTCACTATCAGAACCCTCGCATCGTCGCGGGCACACTGCCCGTTTGGCAAGATCAGGTTTTATTATGCAGACGCGCCATTGCGCCACGCGAGGGATATTGGACCCTGCCCGCTGGCTATCTAGAAAATTCGGAAACGGTTGCTGCAGGCGCGGCGCGCGAAACGAGAGAAGAGGCAAACGCCACAGTAAGCAACTTGCAGTTGTACAGCGTATTTAGCCTGCCGCATATTTCCCAGGTTTATATGTTTTTTCGAGCAGACCTCGAAGGCCCCGACTACAGCAGCGGCCCGGAATCTCTAGAGGTCGAGCTATTTTCGGAACAAGACATTCCATGGGATGAGCTGGCGTTTCCGGTGATTACCATCACCCTGCAACACTATTTTGCCGATCGCAAGACCAACACCTTTCCGACTCACTACGAGGATTTGGAATTCAAACGCCGATAGCCGTGACCGACCATGGCTACTGCAGCGCTTTGCGCGCGTTATCAAACAAGCGCATCCACGGACCGAAGTCGCCCCATTCCGGGTCTGCCACTACATTTTGGCAGCTGCGAAATACGCGCTCTGGGTGCGGCATCATCAGTAACACCCGCCCTTTAGCGGCAGTCAAGCCGGCAAGTCCCTGGCTCGCACCATTGGGATTGCTGGGGTAACGCTCGGTAATTCGATGCTGTGCGTCGACATAATTAAAGGCGACTTGGCCCTGCGCGCTTAATCGCGTCAGATCCTGAGTCGCGGAAAATTCGGCGCGGCCCTCTCCATGAGCAATCGCGACAGGCATAACACTGCCCTGCATCCCGTCCAACCACGGGGAGGAATTCGCGGCGACCTTCACCATCACCACGCGACCTTCAAACTGCTCGCTACGATTGCGCACGAACCGCGGCCAATGCTCGGCATCAGGTATTAGCTCCGCCATTTGCGCGAGCATTTGGCAGCCATTGCAGACCCCTAGAATCAATCCATCGCCGCGGAAATAATCTGCAAACTGCTGCCGCACTTGGTCATTAAACAAGGCGGTCTTCGCCCAGCCACCACCGCCGCCAAGCACATCACCATAGGAAAAACCCCCGCAAGCAACCAGACTGTCGAACTCCGCCAGCGTCCGTCGACCGTCAATCAGATCCGACATGTGCACATCGACGCAGCGGAAACCAGCTGCGTCAAAGGCCGCTGCCATCTCGAGTTGGCCATTTACGCCCTGCTCACGCAGCACCGCCACGGAGGGCTTGGCGTCCGTGTTCACATAGGGAGCTTCTGTGGGCCGGGCTGCAGGCTCAAAGGTGAGCTTTGCGCTTAACCCCGGATCATCGTGTCGAGCCTGTAATATATCGGCAAATTCTTCATCAGCGCACGCCTCACTGTCGCGCAAACGCTGCATGCGGTAACTGGTATCGGCCCAAAGCTGCTGTAATTCACCGCGACTGTATTCCGCCGCCAACTCCTCACCGTGATGAATCAACACACGTTCGTCCACTCGAAGATGCGCAACAGCTGTCACTGTGCAGGGAGCCGCGGCGCTCAGCTCGGCCAGCTGCGCCACTTCCACTTGGGCAACAAAGCCTATTTCTTCATTGAACAGCGCCGCGACTAAATCTTCCGAGGCCTCAATAGCGACGTCTAAGCCGAGACGGCTGGCAAAGGCCATCTCCAGCAATGTGGTGATCAGACCGCCATCAGAACGGTCATGCAGCGCCAGAATAAGCCCCTGCCGCTTCGCATCGAGCAACCAGTCCAGCAGCGCCTTAAATGCAACGGCGTCGTCTACGTCGGGCGCGGTATCGCCCAGCTGACCATAGACCTGTGCTAAACAGCTGCCGCCCATGCGCCGCTGACCAAACTCGAACAGCACCAGCACGCTGTCCGACTGGGACTGCATAACCGGCGTAAGCGTTCTGCGGACGTCGTCTACCGGCGCAAAAGCAGACACAATAAGGGTAAGCGGTGAAACGACGCGCCGATCGACACCCTCATGCTGCCAACGGGTTTGCATCGACAACGAGTCTTTACCAACCGGGATCGCAATACCCAGAGCGGGACAGAACTCTTCGCCCACCGCGGTTACGGCGTCAAAAAGCGCTTGATCCTCTGAGTCGCCGCCCGCCGCCGCCATCCAGTTCGCGGACAGCACCACTCGATCCAACGCACTGAGATCGGCTGCGATTAGATTGGTCAGAGTTTCCGCAACCGTCATACGCGCGGCCGCGGCAGGATTGATCAAGGCTAGCGGACTGCGCTCGCCCATGGCAAAGGCTTCGCCGGAAAACGTTCGATGCCCACTCAGCGTCACCGCCACATCGGCAACCGGTTCCTGCCAGGGCCCCACCATCGGCTGGCACGCCACCAACCCGGTAATGCTGCGGTCACCGATCGTAATTAAAAATTTCTTGCTGGCTACAGTTGGAAACCGCAACACTCTGTGTAGGGCCTCAGCTAGGGTTACAGAGCTCAAATCCAGTATCGGCAAACGCGGGGTACTGCGCCGAAACTGACGCTGAGTCTTTGGTACCTTGCCCAACAGCACATTCAAGGGCAGCGCTACCGGATGATTATCAAACCATTCGTCCGTCACCAAGAGTTCACCGTCATCCGTAGACTCGCCAACCACTGCGTAAGGACAACGCTCGCGCTCGCACAGCGCCGCGAATTGTTCAAGTTGAGTCTGTTCGATCCCAAGCACGTAGCGTTCTTGGGCCTCGTTACACCAAATTTCTAGCGGCGACATACCCAGGTCGGCATTGAGTACATCGCGCAAACGAATACGGCCTCCCGACTCGGCGTCGTCGATGAGTTCCGGCAACGCATTGGACAAACCACCGGCACCCACGTCGTGGATTAACAAGATCGGGTTTGCCTCGCCCATCGCGCAACAGCCATCGATGACTTCCTGACAGCGCCGCTCCATTTCCGGGTTGCCCCGCTGCACCGAAGCAAAGTCTAAGTCCGAGGAACTGGCGCCCGACGCCATACTCGACGCCGCACCCCCGCCCAAACCGATCAACATCGCCGGACCACCCAGCACCACCAGTGCGGTACCCTGTGGAAATGGCCGCGCGTGAACATGCTCGGCGCGAACAGAACCAACGCCACCGGCAATCATCACGGGCTTGTGATAGCCACGCACAACGCCACGCTGTTCTGCTTGCGGATTTTGTTCTGGCATTTCGAAGCTGCGAAAATAGCCACAAATCGCTGGCCGACCATACTCATTATTAAAGCTTGCCGCGCCTATCGGACCTTCGAGCATAATCTCTAACGCCGAGGCCATATGTTCGGGTTTGCCGGTCGTCAGTTCCCACGGCTGAGGCGCTTCCGGGATGTTCAGGTGCGAGGTGGTGAAACCACTGAGTCCGGCTTTCGGCTTAGAGCCTCGACCGACTGCACCCTCGTCGCGAATTTCGCCGCCAGACCCAGTAGCTGCCCCCGAGTAAGGTGCGATCGCGGTTGGATGATTGTGCGTTTCGACCTTCATCAATATGTGCGCCGGTGCGGACTCGAACATATAGTCTGCGCAATCCTGCACCGATAACCGCGCAACCGAATGCCCTTCGATCACTGCTGCGTTGTCGCTGTACGCACTGAGAATGCCCTGACCATTGATCTGCTGATAGGTATTGCGAATCATCGCAAACAGCGACTTCGGCTGCGGCACTCCGTCGACACGCCAGTCCGCATTAAAAATTTTGTGGCGACAGTGTTCCGAATTTGCTTGTGCGAACATCATCAGCTCTACATCGGTTGGATCGCGCTCAAGCCGATTATACGCCGCGTGCAGATATTCGATTTCGTCCTCGGACAGCGCCAACCCCAGTGTTTCATTGGCCCGCCGAAGCGTTTCTACGCCCTCGGAAAACAATGCCACGTGACCGATGGGAGCGGGATCGGACTGCAAAAAGATACGCTCGAAATCTTCTTCGCGCCAAGATTCCTCAGTCATTCGATCGAATAGATGAGCCGTTTCATCTGCAGTCAGGACGGAGTCGAGGGGCGTAAACCAGCGCACGCCGCGCTCTACTCGGACAACGTCGGCCAAGCCCGACAACCTAAAGATATCTGTGGCTTTGCTCGACCACGGTGAAATGGTGCCGCGCCGTGGCAGTACGGTATGGCTGCGTTGGCCCGAACGTTCGGGCATCTGCTGCTGCGGCCCGTAGCTCAGCAGTTGCTCAGCGCGCTGCAGCGATTCCCCGGCTAACGGCACGCGTACCTGCAGTACATGCACAAATTCGGCGTAGACGATACTCGGCACCCGTCTTTGGAGACGATGCAAGGCAAACGGACTCAGTGCTGGCGGCCCGGCGAGCACTTGAACGGCGAGCGACTCCGAACCGGTGTTATTGATCATCTACGTCCTTGAATAAATTCACTGGGTTCAACGCCCTGCAGGTCCAAACATCTGCTTCTCGCTGCACTCAAACTACCTTGTCATTTGGCGCTAGTTTTTCGCGCTGTTGTTGCCGACGCCGATTCGCAAAGAAGGCGCTCATCACCTCACTGCAGGGCTCGGCGAGCACGCCGCCCGACACATGCGGAAAATGGTTAAAATGCGCTCGCTGACTAATGGGGCGACTGATCAGAGCACCCGCCTTGGGTTCCGGCGCGCCATAACAAATGCGCGCTACGCGCGCATGAATGATCGCGCCAAGACACATCATGCACGGCTCTACAGTGACATAAAGTGTCGCCTCGGGCAGCCGATAATTATTTACGTTGCGCGCGGCATCGCGCACCGCCAAAACCTCTGCATGAGCTGTTGGATCGTCTCGCGTTATACTCTGGTTCCAACCTTTACCAATAATCTCGTGACCCCGAACCACCAACGCCCCCACCGGTACTTCACCCATCTCAGCGGCGTGCCGGGCGAGTTCTAACGCCTGCTGCATCCAAAAGTCATGGTCATGGTTCGACGGCGAGTCAGACACGAAATTCGCACCCTTGGTTAACTGGGAGATCGGTCATCGTCAACCTTGATCTTAAATGGTGCGAGCAAATTGAGCACTTCCGGACTACTAAAACGGGCATCGATTAAAGAATTCTGCGTCGGGTCGATGCTGAAATTATACGCTTGTTGAAACTGACATTGATCTAACTTTGTGCGGTGGAATCGCGCACCGGCAAAATCCGTTTGGTCGAAATCTGCGCCGGTTAGATCGGTTCCTACAAAGTCCGCTTCGCACGCGCTGCACTCGTGCATGATCAACTGGGTTAAATCCAGCTCCGAAAAAACCCCGTAACTCAGATCACAACGCACAAAGCTCAATGGAGGATCCAAAGCAAAACCGCGCCAGTCCATAAGCGTCCAATTCACACCCGCAAGTTTGCAGCCGCGGAATTGGCTCAGCTGCATGCGGCTGCGGCGGAATTCCGCTACGTTAAAATTGCACTCTTGAAAATCGCAATCACGAAATCGACACGTTGTAAAAACCGCCGAGGAAAAGTCGCAACTTTGAAATTTGCAGCCATCAAATTCGCTGGCGCGGATCTCGGCACCTGCGCACTGAAGATCAACGAAAAGCGCTTCTTGAAAGCTGGCAGACGACTCTAGTGCGGCATGCTTCACGACTGCTGTTACTTATTAAGCCCATGGTAGAACGCCTCGCGCTGGAGCTTTGACATCGCGGCGCTGGCTCGAACAAATTCATCACGCAACGCTGGCGTTGGGAAAACCCAGATACAGACGCTGTCGCTACTGTGGTAAATCGCCTTGAGCTCATCGTCTATAAGACACAGCTCGCTGAAGATATCAGCGGGTATACAGAACATTTGTCACCTCAGCAAATCCAGCGAACCGACACCGCAGGGTCGTGACTTTTGCCCGTCTAATCTCAAGATCATCGTCTTCGTTTGACACGCATAGTTACTACCTGACCGCCTTGCGACCCGGCCCTACTGCACTAGTGCCGTCGAAGCCAGAGCAACGCCCACTCACCGCCAATAACGCTTAAACTTGCTCCACCGGTTTGTTTGCGCGTCGGTCCAGCCAGCGGTCAAAGCGCATCAATAAGGGCGGCAAAAACAGCAGATCCAAAAACAGCGCGACGACGATGATTGGGGTGATCAATAACGCAACATTCTGAAAAATTTCGGTGTTGGAAAACACCAACATAAAGGTCCCGAGCGCCAAGCTCGCGGTAGTGATGGTGATAGCGGAGCCGGCCTTATCCATCGAATAGCGAATCGCCTCCTGTACGCCGTTGCCGTCACGTTTCGCCGCGATGTATTTGCTCAACACATGCACCGAGTCGTCAACCACAAGACCAATGCTGATCGAAAACAGCATCAGGTTATACGGGCCCAATTCGCCGATAAACAGCCCCCAAAAACCAAAAACGATGGTTGCTGGGAATAAGTTCGGTAACAAACTCAGCACACCATAGCGAACGCTCCTAAGCCCAACCAACATGGTTAAGGTGATCAATAGGAAACTCATAGCGAACCCCTGCATGAGCTCGAGACTGAGCACGCTGTTAATCCGTGCGCGCAAGATCGTATTGTCCGCACGGGTAATCTTAAACTCTGGAGACACATTCGACGCGGCCCACGCGTCAATCCGACCAGCAAATTCTAAAATATCGTTATTCGAGAGATTCGATGTTCCTACTATCAATCTCACACCCGAGTAGTCGTTATTAAACATAGGCTGCAAACTTGGCTCGATTTCCTGCACCAACTGATAACCCACTAGATAGTCGATTATTGTCAGCTGATCTGTTGGCAGCCTGTCCCAGGCTTCGTCGTCGTCATGGTCGGCCTTGTTGCGCGCCCTCAGATAATCGGTGTAGGTGGCAACGAAGTTTGTTTCTGGCTGGATCTCCAGCCACTCAGTGAAGAAATTTACGTCTTCCAAAAACTCCGGCTTGGTGATGCCGTAATACTCGTTGCTACGAATGACGTACACCAACGACTTATCGTTACCAATCCGGTCGCGGAGTGCCTCTAGCACGTAATGCGCGTCGGACCCCTCATCGATGAATGAGTTAGGGTTGAAATCCAGCTTATTCATGGGCAGCAAAGCCAACGTAGTAATTATCAACACCCAGCTGCCCCAGTAGAGAGGTTGGTGGTGTTTCTCTACCAACTGGGTCATCCAACGGATAAAACCGCCAACCCCAAGCGGCTTCGGCACCTTGTGCATTGGCAACAGCAAGATCAGCGTGGGCAATAGGGTAAACGTCAGCACAAAGGCCCAAATAACGCCCATCGCGATAATGTTGCCAAATCCGAAAATCGCGGGCGACGACGAAAAATTGAGACTTAAAAATCCCATAGTGGTGGTGATTGTCGCCAGCGTGACCGGCCGCAGATTAATCTGCAAACTCCGAGTCATCGCAGCGACTCTGTCCAATCCCTTATGCAACTCTTGGGCATATATGGACACCACGTGTATACCGTCCGCCAGCGCGATAATGAACACCACCAGCGGCCCAAGCCGCGAAATCTGGTTGAGTGGAATCCCCAGCCAGGCGTGGGTGCCAAGCGTCATGGCTAGGGTAGTCGCCGTTAAGACGAAGAGGCAGATGGAGGCGGTCAACGACTTTAAACAGAACCAGAGCAAACCCACGCCGATGATCATTACCAATGGGAACAACACGCGATTGTCGCGCTCTGCGGCCATTTTGCTGTCACGCATATATAGAGGTGAGCCTACGACGTAGACGTTTACTGAGGGATAGTTTTCTCGCAGCGAGTCGCGCAAGCGGATCGCCGAATCGGCAAGCGCGATGTTTGCCGCCTGGGTATCTTTCGGTAACGAATATTTGACTGTCGCAAGTGCCATGGAACCATCTTTGGCAAGAATGCGCTTTGTTAAGTCCTCGTCTGCCAAGGCAACGTCTCTGGCGGTGCGTAAAACCTCGGGCGTGACACCTTGCAGTTCAGGGATTAAGTAGCGCCGCCCAAGGGCCGCGCTGTCCGCGTCGTTTAGCGGATAATTCA
>DEBN01000066.1:3234-9498 GCA_002348825.1 Gammaproteobacteria bacterium UBA2955 | reverse complement strand
CGCCTCGACATTGAATACATCCGGCTGACCCTCGAACGCAAAAAGAATGGAGGGAGACGACGGGAACTCGGCCCTATTCAGGTCGATTTCTGCTTTGTAAGGATCGTTCTGGGCGAGAATGGCGTCCGACGAGTTGTCCTGTTCTGTTTTCGCAATACCCAGCGCAACCACCGCGCCAATAAGCACGGTAAAGAGGCCAAGCAGCAAGCGCTTTTGAACTAGAAAAGTGCCGAGATCGATTGTCATACTTCGAGAAAATTAATTTTTGTGATGATTGGCGGCTTTTTTGCTATAAACGCACAAAATTTTATCGGATCTCATATGCACACCGTAAGACTATATTGCGCGTTGTTTCTGAGCCTTGCAGTTGCAACGAATGCGGCGGCCACGCTGCGAGCGCCAGATTTCGCGTTGTTAGACCATACCGGGAAGTTTCATCAGGCTTCCTACTATAGTGATCATGATGCCATAGTTATCCTAGTGGAGAGTAGCGAAACGCTTGCCACAGAACGCGCCCAATTGGCTTTGTCCAACGTCGCTCCATTAGACCTGCCAGAGCGGGTCAAAGTGGTACTGCTTAGTCCGATGGCATCCGAGGACAGACAAAACGTGCACGCAGCACTGGGTGCAGCCGGACACAAACTGCCTGTGCTGATCGACGAAACTCAGCTCGTGACCCAGTCTCTCGGATTAACACGGTATGGCGAGGTGATTGTTGTAAATCCTGAAACGATGGCCGTGCTTTATCAGGGTGATTCGACTCCGATAAAAGCGCCTTCCGACTTCGAGGAAGCCGTCCCCACCTTTCAAGCGCTCGGTCCCGCAATTAAATTCAGAGATGCGCAGCCTGTTTCTTACACTGCGGACGTGGCACCGATCCTCGAGCGCAATTGCGTATCGTGTCATAACGACGGCGGCATAGGTCCGTGGTCAATGTCCTCCCATGCAATGGTGCGCGGCTGGTCGCCCATGATGCGAGAAGTCGTAATGACTCAGCGTATGCCGCCCGGCCGCATCGATACTCATGTTGGAAAGCCAATCAGCAACGCCAGCGGCCTAACGACTGCCGAACAGCAACTGCTCATTGACTGGATCGACCAAGGCGCTAAAAAAGATGCAGGGGTAGACCCGCTGACACAGATCACATTCGATACCGCTGAGTTCACTCTCGGCGATCCCGATATCATCTTGGACGTAACGCCGCAGGAAATTCCTGCGACCGGCGTAATCGACTATCGCTACGTTCCTGTAGCTTTGAATTTACCCCAGGACAAATGGTTGCGCGCGATCGAGTTTGTACCGGGAGATCATGAAGTTCTGCATCACATCATCACCTACCTCTCTAGTCCTGCGAATAAAAGCGAGAGTGCCGAAGACGGCGGCGCTGGGCGCGGCGAAAATCTCGGCGGCTTCGCACCGGGGAGACAGCCAGATGAGTTCGCCGACAACAGCGGAAGATTAATTCCGAAAGGCTCAAATCTACTGTTACAAATGCACTATACGACGTCTGGTCGCGAGACCGTGGACGCCACTCGGGTTGGGTTGTACTTCCACGATCAACCGCCAGAACATGTCATGTCTGGTGGTGTGGCCGGCCAGCGGCGTTTCATTATTCCACCGGGGGCAAAAGAGCATAAGCTCACCGGCGTCCAGAACATTGAGCGCGACGCGTACCTCTACGAACTAAATCCGCATATGCACTTTCGCGGCAGGTACATGACCTATACCGCTCAGTACCCGGATGGCACCGAGGAATTATTGTTGTCGGTGCCTAAATACGACTTCAACTGGCAATTTAACTATCGACTGGAAGAACCACTCTTTTTACCAGCGGGCAGTAAGGTCATCGCGCGCGGGGCCATGGACAACTCGGCACAAAACAAGGGTAATCCCGACCCAACCCGGCCGGTATTCTTCGGGCTGCAGACCATGCATGAGATGTTCTTTGGGTTTATGACGTTACGCTACATCGGCGACAAGCCGAGCAATATCATTGCTGGCCGCGCGGGCGCAGACAGAGCCGATTCGGCGGGTCGATAACGGGGCTTTTCTCCAGGCAAGCGGGGTGCACTGATGAATCTGGCGCAGCGGCAGCAGCTTCTCGACGACGGATATTTAGTACTGAAAAATGTGCTGAGCCAGTCTCAGGTCGACGCCGCTAAGACCGTTATCGAAGGCGCTTTGCCCAAAAATGAACGGCGCATATTGGTGCCGGCAGAGGTCGCCACCCATGAACACGTCATCGGATTGTTCCAGAACAGTAACGTCCCGGGGATCCTCTCGGATCTTATGGGGCCGTTCCCACCCATAGTCAGTTGCCAGGTGGCCGTTACCCCCGGACGAGATGAGCTTGGCGGTATACCCGGGACCCACGTCGACGGCGGCTGGAGCGGCGCCATTCCGACTCGAGCCGATGAAATCGACCCATTGACCCACCGCCCTAAAGACGCCGCCCGCTACTACGGCCGCAACGACGAAGTGCGCGGCGGCAACGATGGCTTACTGTGGATGGACCCTGCAAGACGCCTATCTAACGGCAGCTACAGCGCTCTTGTGGGCATCTGTCTGAGCGACCAAACTCAGCCTGGCAATGGCCAGTTCGGCGTGCTCAAAGGCTTGCACGAAGAGGTGGAAAAAGTATTCCAACGGCAACGCGCCTCGGGCGGTGTGATCGGCGCCGAGGGCGTCGATTGGCCGCGGATAAAAATTGACGAGCGCGAACGACCGTTCTGTAATGGCCTGCCCGACAGCATTCGGGCGCTCGGGTTTGAGCGCGGCAAAACCAACGCACCGATTGCAGATTGGCCCTGGCGGGAACTCACCCCGGTGCTGATGGAGCCCGGTGATGCGGTCATCGCATTACATAGTTTACCGCATACGCCGACGCCAAATTTTGGCCCGAATCCACGCATGAATGTGTATTTTCGCATTCGGCGGCTCAGGCCAGAAAATCCCCACGAGGGCAGCCGGCGGATCGCCCACGGCGTTAGCGACCATCCCGATCGCGGCTACTTCGGCCAGTTCCTAGACTACCCTGAAGACTACGACCCTTGGCAAACCAGTATCGATAAGCTGTGCGATCATTGGAGCGAGTGGGACGGCATGCAGGATACCTTGGCGAACCGTCAGTCCACTGCAGTCTGATACACAAAAGCCCTGGTTTTCACCTGATCGCTGAAGTTCTTGGCAAGATTTTTTTGGGTCACCTAGGACACCACCAGCCCCGCGTCGAATCTACCCAGCAGATTCAATCATACGCACTACCCCAACCCTAACTGCCCGAGCTGCCGATTGGTCACTTTCGGCTAATGTCCGTAAGCACCCAGAACTGGAATCCAAACCCATAACCGGGGCTTGAATATTCAATCTCGGCCTACAGGTGCTTCGTCGTCATCAATTCCGCAGTGTCTCAATCTAGCAAGCGCACACCAATGCTGCTGCAAAAACTCTCCTAGGCTCTGACGAGATAGGCGTTCTACCCACGCACCAGGAATACCCCTTTTGCAGCCTGATACTAATCGCCAGCGCGGCTGCCTGCATGTGTACGGAGCATCCAAATATTCTTAATTTCTGCAACATAAACTCTTAGTATCTGTGCAGCGACCTCGTCGGAACTGTGTCAGGACAAAACTTTTTTGACTCGCAGTCCAGAAAGGGCTTACAAACAGCCAACGAACGGAGACTGATATGCCTAAAAATATTCCAAAATCTATGCAGGACGTCACAGACCAATGGTTGATTGACAACATAAGCGCTCACCCTGACTTTGCTAACGATCGCATTACGAGCGTGAATCGTGAGCCCGTTGGCGAGGGCATTGGTCAAGTGGGTGAATTCAATAGGGTTATGGTCGAGACCGAATCGGCACAGAAAATCAGCCTGTTTTTAAAACTGCGCGCACCCGTTGAAGGAATGCACGCTGTCGCGTTGCGTTACAAAATGTATGAAAAAGAGGTGCGCTTTTACACTGAGCTGGCACAGCAAATGAGTGTTCGTACGCCGAAGGTGTTCTACGCGGATTACGACCCAGCAACCGAAAACATCGCACTGCTTCTGGAGTTCATGGACGGCTGGCACTCACCTGATCAGATCACTGGCGCATCACACACCCAAACCGTCGCGGCGATAAAACAGTTGGCAAACATCAATGCGCCATACTGGAACCGGACCCAGGAGCTGCCCTGGCTACCGACGACGCAAACCGATTACTTACAACAAACTATCGGCGATATGCAGGCCTGCAGAGATATTTTTTTCCAACGCTTCGAAAACGACGTACCCATAACCAAAGCAGACTTCCATCAAATCATTGAAGCTTGGCCCGCAATACTCGACGGCTTAAGTGAGGGCAATTTAACCCTGACTCACTACGACTATCGGGTGGAAAATCTCTTCTTTTCTGGCGACGAGAGCGAGGTCGCGGTCATTGACTGGCAGCTGATCGCGGCAATAAGAGCTGGTTGGGATCTTGCCTATCTGATCGGCACCAACATTCCCACCGACCAGCGTCGCGATAACGAGCAACACTATATCGACCTATATTTGCAGCAAATGCAGGAGCAAGGTGTTCACTACAGTGAGGCTGACCTGCGCCAGGACATGAAGTGGGCGTTGCTGGGCTTATGCAGTATTGCAGTCATTGGCGGCGCTAACTTTGACGCCAGTAACGCGCGCAGCTTCGAACTTTTCAGAACTATTTCGGTTCGTTTGTTCGAGACCATTGCGGACCACTCGGCTCTGAGCGTGATCAATTGAGCGAACACCGGCTGCACTCAAAGCGCAACGTCTTGCAACGGATTTATCCATGCTGGCAATAATTGGCGGCTCGGGCCTGTATCAGCTAGAAGGCCTGGCGGTCGAGGCGCAGCATGAGGTCACGACGCCATTCGGCACCCCATCGTCCATCATCACAGAAGGCGTCTACCGCAATCAGCGCATCTTGTTTCTGGCGCGACACGGTGCAGGGCATCGATTTTTGCCCCATGAGGTCAACTATCGAGCCAACATCTTCGCCCTGAAAACGCTGGGTGCGCGCCAAGTTTTAGCGCTCTCAGCCGCGGGCAGCTTACGCGAGGAGATACGTCCGGGAGAGTTGGCCCTCACCGCTCAATATTTTGATCATACCCGCGGCAAGCGCGATTACAGCTTTTTTGGAGATGGTGTGTCTGCACATGTGTCCAGCGCTTACCCCACATGCCCGGCTCTAAGCGCAGACGTCAGCGATGCCGCCGCACGAATAAAGCAGCCGCTGCACACCGCCAAGACATACGCCTGCGTTGAAGGGCCGAGACTAGGTACCCGCGCCGAGAGTTTTTTCCTACGCGACAGCGCGCGATGCGACCTGGTCGGTATGACAAATGTACCCGAGGTCTTTTTAGCTCGAGAAGCTCAAATGGCTTATTGCACCCTGTGTTTGGTCACCGATTACGACTGCTGGATGGACGACCCGCAGGAACACGTCAGCGTCGACAAGTTTTTCGCCACCTACCAAGACACTCTGACCAAGGCACAAGCGGTGCTCACCGAGTTACTCAAGGCGCCTTTTCGACCCACACCCGATGCAGTCCGCCACGCGCTCGCAAGCGCCGTGCTGACAGCTGATGACACGCTAAGCGACACCCAAAAGGCATGGCTTGGTGTTCTACGCGCATAGCCCAAGCAAACCTGATTGCGCAAGATGTTTGTAGCCTTACTGAACTAAAGATCCCGAACAGACGCGGGCATGCTGCGCAAATCGTGTCATGCTCAGTTGTCAGCACGGCTAACGCTCGCGAATAGGCACTTCAGTTTTTTTAGTGACAGTGCGCAAAGCAAAAGATGAATGCACTCGAGCAACACCCGGTAATCGGGTCAGAAACCGACTGTGCACACGCTCGTAATCTCGCGCGTCGGCGACAATCACTCGCAACAGATAATCGGCTTCGCCGCTCATTAAATAGCACTCCATCACCTCCGGCAGCGCAGCGACCTCAGCCTCAAACGCGGCTAAATCTGCCTGCTGCTGACTGCGCAGCGTAATTCGCACAAAGACATTATCTGGATAGCCCGCCATAGCCTGATCCACAAGGCCCACGTAGTCGCGCAAATACCCGCGCTGCTCTAGCGCTTTTACCCTGCGCAAGCATGCGGACTCCGATAAATTGACTTGTGCAGCAAGGCGGGCATTGCTGAGTCGCCCATCCAATTGCAGTAAATGCAGTATTGCTCGGTCTATTCGATCCATTCTCCGCACCACCTCCATTGGATCCGATTAAGAATATTATT
>DEBN01000066.1:1333-2820 GCA_002348825.1 Gammaproteobacteria bacterium UBA2955 | reverse complement strand
TCGCACAAGATAATTGTCGAAACTGATGAAACTCGAGTCAGCAATGCAGATCGGTGTTCCAAAGGAAAGTAAGAACCATGAATATCGCGTGGGTCTCACGCCAGCCAGCGTCGACCAGCTGGTGGGGCGCGGCCACGAAGTTTGGGTGGAAACCACAGCGGGATCGGCCATTGGTTTCAGCGATACAGATTTCGTCAAGGCCGGTGCCAAAATCGTGGATACCTATCAAGCCTTCGCAGCTCCGCTGGTTGTCAAAGTAAAGGAGCCGCAGCTGCACGAATGCAAACGCCTGTCGCCAGAACAAGTGTTATTCTGCTACCTGCATCTTGCGACCGCAAAGGCCCAAGCTAACGCATTAATCGAGCGTGGCGTAACCGCCATCGCCTACGAAACCGTTACTGACGAGAAAGGCCGCCTGCCCCTGTTGGCGCCCATGAGTGAAGTGGCCGGACGCTTATCCGTTCAAGCAGGCGCCACCGCATTACAGGTCAGCAACGGCGGACGTGGCACATTGTTAGGCGGTGTCCCCGGTGTTGCCGCTGCTAAAGTAACCATTTTGGGCGGCGGCATTGCTGGCTCCAACGCCGCCCAGATGGCGATCGGACTACACGCAGACGTCACTGTCATCGATCAATCGATCGACCGCCTGCGAGCGCTCGCCGCCGAATTCGCGGGACGCGTCAACGTTTTGATGGCGGCACCTGACACCATCGCCAAAGCGGTCTTTGAATCGGATCTGATTATCGGCGCAGTGCTGGTGCCGGGCGCCAGCACCCCCAAATTAGTTAGTCGTGGCCAGCTCAAAAATATGTTGCCAGGTGCGGTACTGGTGGACATCGCCATCGATCAGGGCGGCGCGTTCGAATCCAGTCGGCCCACCTCCCACGACGCACCGACATTTATCGAGCAGGGTATTGTCCACTATTGCGTGACCAATATGCCCGGCGCGGTGGCGCGCACCTCAACCCTGGCGCTGAATAATGTAACCCTCCCCTACGTCACGGCTTTGGCTGAGCGCGGTTGGCAAAACGCCTTGGCTGAAAACTCTGGGTTCGCTGATGGATTGAACATCAGCGCAGGCAAAATCCGTCATGCCGCGGTGGCAAAAGCTTTGGCGTGACGAACGACTACGTCTCCGCCGCTGCGCCAGTGTCTGCGGCTACAAAACCAATCAGGTCTGTTCCACCATCGACCAGTTCACCCTTGGCAACAAATACATCGGTGACAGTTCCATCGACCAGTGCTTTCACCGCGTGCTCCATTTTCATCGCTTCCATGATGACTAGAGTGTCGCCAGCCGCCACTGCCGCGCCAGCGCTGACCAGGACATCAATCACTGTGCCATTCATCGGCGCGCGATAGTGATTACCGTCGTCAAAGGTTTGCTCGACGCCAAGATCCGCGACAACGCGCTGCATCTGCGCGCTTTGGCGAGCCGCAAATACGGTGACTGAATCTCCATCGACAGCGATCGCCGCCTTTGTGCG
>DEBN01000066.1:0-936 GCA_002348825.1 Gammaproteobacteria bacterium UBA2955 | reverse complement strand
TCGTCCACCGTTATACAGAAATCACCAGCGGGCAGGCAGGAGACTGCTACAGCGTATTTTTTGGCGTCTACCACCAAATCTAGCGACCATCGCTGTGGGCCATTAAGCCGCCATTGATCAACCGCATCCCATGGCGAGGAGTCCGCCCGCGCCGCAGCAAGCTGCCGATTATTCAGCACTTCGTATAACGCTACCAACACCACCAGCCGAGGCAACTCGACATCGCTATTCGGCAGTAACGACGCAATGTGTCGATCGATGAACTGGGTGCTCAGCTGCGCGTCGCGAAAGGCAGCGTGTCGCGCAATACCACGTAGAAAGTCGATATTGGTGGCCAGACCCGCGATTCGATAATCGCCCAACGCACGAGCTAAACGCTGCAACGCCACGCTGCGGTCCTCACCCCAGACGATCAGCTTGGCGATCATGGGATCATAAAACACCCCCACTTCGTCACCCGTTGCCACAGCGGAGTCGACACGAACGTGCGCGGTCGCTGGTGGCTGCTGCATCCATGTCACCTGACCGGCGGTTGGCAGAAAGTCATTGCGTGGATTTTCGGCGTAGATACGCGCCTCGAAGCTATGCCCGGTGATGGTCAACTGCTGTTGGGTCAGTGGCAGCGGTTGCCCGGCAGCAACGCGCAACTGCCATTCCACCAAATCCTGACCAGTGATCATCTCAGTCACCGGATGTTCCACCTGCAGCCGGGTATTCATCTCCATGAAATAGAAGTTATCGTGCTCATCGAGCAGAAACTCCACGGTCCCTGCGCCGAGGTAGTTAACAGCCTGAGCCGCCTGCAGCGCAGCGTGCCCCATGCGCGCGCGCAAATCTTGCGACACCCCCGGGGCCGGTGCTTCTTCAATAACTTTTTGATGGCGCCGCTGCACCGAGCAATCGCGCTCAAACAGATACACCCCGTTGCCCTGAGCG
>DEBN01000027.1:17785-21127 GCA_002348825.1 Gammaproteobacteria bacterium UBA2955 | reverse complement strand
GGTACGGCGGAGTTCTTGGCGAACTTGACCGGGGATCAGAAGTCGGACTCGCAGCTGATCGGTCAGTTTGGTGTGGGTTTCTACAGTGCGTTTATGGTGGCCGATGAAGTTGAGGTCCTTACCCGCAGTGCCGCCGGTGGTGATGGTGTGGTTTGGCGTTCCAGCGGCGAAGACGCCTACACCCTCGAGGTCGCGGACGACTTGCAACGGGGTACTCAGGTGGTGTTGCACCTGAAAGATGATGCGTTGGATTTCGCCGAAGACTTCCGTCTGCGCAGTATCGTGCGCAAGTATTCGGACCATATTGGTGTGCCAGTGCGTATGGCAAAGACGGCAGTGCCCGCGGCCGACGACGAGGATAAAGACTCAGAGAAAACAGAGGTTGAACCCGAATTAGAGGCGGTGAACTCAGCCAAAGCGTTGTGGACGCGTTCGCGTTCAGAGGTTGAGGAAGACGAGTATAAAGAGTTTTATAAGCACGTTTCGCATGATTTTGATGAGCCGCTGCATTGGAGTCACAACAAGGTCGAGGGCAAGCTGGAGTACACCAGCCTGTTGTACCTGCCCAAGCGCGCGCCCTTTGATTTGTATAATCGTGAGGCGCCCAAGGGGCTGAAATTGTACGTGCAGCGGGTGTTCATTATGGACGACGCTGAGCAGTTTCTGCCGCTGTACTTACGCTTCGTCAAAGGGGTCATCGACTCTAATGATTTACCCTTAAACGTGTCCCGCGAAATCTTGCAACAAGACGATCGCGTGACGTCTATTCGCAGCGCTGTCACCAAGCGCGTTCTGACTATGCTTGGCGATATGGCAAAGAAGAAACCTGAGCAATATCAAGAGTTTTGGGATGAATTCGGAGAAGTTCTTAAAGAAGGCGCGGGCGAGGATTTTGCCAACCGCGAAAGCCTTGCCAAGTTGTTGCGGTTTGCCTCAACCAAGAGCGAAGACGGCGCGAAAAAGACGGTTAGCCTAGACCAATACTTAGAGCGAAAAGTGGAGGATCAAGAGAGTATTTATTATTTATGTGCGGAGACCTTCGAAACCGCCAGTCGCAGCCCGCATTTGGAGATTTTCAAAGAGCGTGGCGTCGAGGTCATCATCTTATTCGACCGCATCGATGAATGGCTGATGAGCATGCTTACGGAGTACGAAGGTACGTCATTTGTGGACGTAATGCGCGGCGATGTGACCCTGCCGGGCGATGCCAAGGACGAGGACGCCAAAGACGCCGACGACGACACCAAAGACGAGGAACATCCGCTGGTTGAACGCATCAAGCCGATACTTGCAGACAAGGTCGCGGGCGTGCGCCCGAGTAAGCGCTTAACTGGATCGCCGGCCTGTCTGGTGTTGTCCGAAGACGCTATGGGCATTCAAATGCGCCGCATAATGGAAGCCAACGGCCAAGCCATGCCGGCGAGCAAGCCTTACTTTGAATTTAATCCTGAGCATCCGCTGGTCCAGCGGTTAGACAATGAGGCCGATGAGGATCGTTTTGGCGAATTGGTTGAGGTGTTGTTTGACCAAGCGAGCCTAGCAGAGGGCGGCTCGCTCCAAGACCCCGCTACGTACGTTGAACGACTGAACCGGCTGCTTTTGGATTTGCTCTAGGCCTAATGTACCCGCGAAGAATGTGCTGCGTGGCTGGATTTCTCGCCGCTTAGACCACAAGCTTGCGGATCTCGGCTAGATCCAAGCAGGAGCACGTTATGGAGATCGCGATTATTGGCGGCGGCAACTTCGGTACCGCAATAGCCAACATCATCGCAGCCAATGGTCACGCCACGCATTTGTGGATGCGCGACGTTGAGCAGGCCGAAGAGGTGGCTCGACTGCGTGAAAACCGGCGTTATTTGCCCGGCCACGCACTGGCCGCGGGAATCAATCCAACCGCTGATCTTGCGGCAGCCGCCGCGGCCGCGGAACTGCTCTTTGTTACCGTCCCTTCTCAAAGTTTTCGCGAGGTGTGCAGCCAGATAGCACCGTACGTGCGCCCTCGGGATATTCTGATCAGCGGTACCAAGGGCATCGATGGCGACGGCTTCCGCTTGATGAGCCAGTTACTTGGGGAATTGACGCCAAGTGAGCGCGTTGGGGTGTTGTCCGGGCCTAATTTGGCAGAAGAGATCGCGGATGGCCAATACACCGGCACCGTGGTGGCCAGTGCCGACTCTGAAGCCTGTGCGCTGGTGCAGGACGTTATGCGTAATGACCGTTTGCGGGTGTATATCAGTTCGGATCTTTATGGGGTGGAACTGGGCGGCGCGCTGAAGAACATTTACGCGATTATTTGTGGAATGGCAGCGGGCCTGAACGTCGGTCAAAACACGGTCGGCATGCTAATCACTCGCGCGCTGGCGGAAATGAGTCGGTTTGCCGTTTCTATGGGGGGCAATCCGTTCACGTTCTTGGGGCTTTCCGGGGTTGGTGATCTGTTGGTGACCTGCGCGTCGCCGTTAAGCCGCAACTACCAGCTCGGCTTTAAAATAGCCAATGGTATGAGTCTGGATGCGGCGGCAGACGCCTTGGGCAAACTCGCTGAGGGGGTGAATACGCTGAAGGTGGTGCGGGCTAAGAAAAACGATCTACAGGTCTACATGCCGCTAGTGGAAGGTCTTTATCAACTTTTGTTCGAACAACGCGATATGGCTCAGGTCATCGATGTCCTCATGAGTGCAGATGAGGGTATGGATGTTGAATTCGCCGATCCCCAATACTGGCGGCCGACTGGAGTGCCGCGGGGTTGAATCTTGGTGACCTGATTCAGGACATCGCCCAGCGTTTTGCGGCGGCGGACTTGAGCTACGGTCACGGCACTGGCAACGCTTGGGATGAGTCGGTATATCTGGTGTTGATGGTGACGGGCTGTGCCGATGATGAGCAGGAGTTGGTTCTCGAGGTAGACACTCAGACCCAGCGGCGGATCGAGCAGTTGGCTGATCGACGGATAGCGCAACGTCTGCCGTTAGCCTATTTGCTGGGTCGCTGCCAGTTTATGGGTTATGAGTTTGAGTTGCAGCCGGGTGTGGTTATCCCGCGCTCGCCCATCGGTTATTTGCTTGAAGATTTGCCACTAAGCCTGCGCAGTCGCCTGCCGCAAGATCCTACAAAGATAGGCCGAATCGTCGACGTCTGCTCTGGCAGTGGCTGTCTGGGGATCATTGCGGCGCATAATTTTCCCAACGCAGACGTGACACTGGTCGAATTGGATCCACAAGCCGCTGAACTGGCGCGTCGCAATGTGCTGCGCCATGACTTGGGCAGACGAGTGACTGTAGTTGCAGGTAATGCGCTTAACGTCCTGGCTGAATTGCCTGCGGGCTGGGATCTCGTTATCAG
>DEBN01000027.1:7074-17402 GCA_002348825.1 Gammaproteobacteria bacterium UBA2955 | reverse complement strand
ACATGAGCCGGTGTTAGGGCTAGCGGGCGGTGACGATGGTTTGGCGCTGGTGGACCGACTATTACCGCTGGTTTCGACCAAACTCGGTGGGCAGGGCCTGTTTATTTGTGAGGTGGGCGCCAGCGCTTCGGCTCTGCGCAGGAAATATACCGAATTACCGCTGGTTTGGCCGGAACTCTATGATGGCGGCGAAGGCGTGTTTTTGCTTGAAGGATCGGCTTTGGGTTCCCATACTTCCGCTGTCAAGGCGTGAACTAGGGCAATTCCGGCAGAGCGGAGCAATTATGGCGGGTAACAGTATCGGTGAAATGTTCCGTGTCACGACGTTTGGCGAGAGCCACGGCAAAGCGTTGGGGGCGATTATTGACGGTTGTCCGCCTGGGTTAGAACTGTCTGAAGCGGATATGCAGCCGGATTTAGACCGACGCAAACCCGGCCAGTCAAGATACACGACCCAGCGTCGCGAAAGCGACGAGGTACAGATTCTCAGTGGCGTCTTCGAAGGTGTTACGACGGGCACGCCGATTGGGCTGTTGGTGATGAATGAGGATCAAAAAAGTAAAGATTACTCGGCCATCAAGGACACCTATCGCCCAGCGCACGCCGATTTCACCTATCAGCAAAAGTACGGTGTGCGTGACTATCGCGGTGGTGGACGCTCCTCTGCGCGCGAAACCACTATGCGTGTTGCCGCTGGTGCCGTTGCCAAGAAATATCTGTCCCAGCACTGCGGGGTGAACATTCAAGGCTATTTATCGGCTATTGGAGATATCCAGCCGCGCTGCTTGGATATGAGTATCGTCAACGACAACCCGTTTTTCTGTGCGGATCCAGATGCGTTGGAGTCCATTGGCGCGTTGATCGACCGCCTGCGACGCGACGGGGATTCCATCGGCGCCGAGGTAACGGTAGTGGCCGCCGGCGTGCCGGTGGGTTTAGGCGAGCCGGTATTTGGTCGTCTCGACGCCGATCTGGCTGGTGCGTTGATGGGCATAAACGCCGTCAAGGCGGTGGGTATTGGCGATGGTCCAGCCGTTGTTCGGCAACGCGGCACCGAACACCGTGATGAAATGAACGAGCAGGGTTTCTTGAGCAATCACGCGGGAGGCGTACTTGGAGGTATTTCCTCAGGACAGGACATAATTACCACAGTGGCGCTAAAACCGACCAGTAGCATCACGACGCCCGGGCAGTCTATTGATACCGACGGCAATGCGGTCGAAGTCGTCACGAAAGGACGGCATGACCCCTGCGTCGGAATTCGCGCTACCCCGATTGCCGAGGCTATGGTGGCCTTGGTTCTAATGGATCATCTGCTGCGACATCGCGGCCAGATGGGACAATAACGCCGATCCGATTTGTCTTATACGATGCGCGCTCTTAGACTGCGTCGTCTTTTTTGTTATTGATTTTTTGATGGCCCAAACCCTGTACGACAAAATCTGGCAAGCGCACTATGTTGGGCAGCGTGCGGACGGCAACAGTCTGCTGTACATCGATTTGCAGCTGTTACATGAAGTAACTTCGCCTCAGGCGTTCGAGGGTTTGCAGTTAGCCCGTCGACCACTGTGGCGGGTGAACGCTAATCTAGCGACGCCAGACCATAACGTGCCCACCACAGACCGCGACAAAGGGTTTTCTGGCATCACCGATGAGATCGCGCTCGAGCAAGTGCTGACGCTGGACGAAAACTGCAAAAAATTCGGCGTTGAGCAATTTGAAATAAACGACCCCCGACAGGGCATCGTACATGTAGTGGGTCCTGAACAGGGGGCAACCCTGCCGGGGATGACGATCGTCTGCGGTGACTCGCACACATCCACTCATGGAGCGCTAGCTGCTCTGGCTCAGGGTATTGGAACATCTGAAGTCGAGCACGTCATGGCCACCCAGTGCTTGGTGCAAAACAAAGCGAAGAACTTTGCTATCAACGTTAGCGGCAGGCTGGTGCCTGGCGTCACTGCGAAAGATCTGGTGTTGGCGATCATTGGCCTTTTGGGCACTGCGGGCGCGACCGGGCATACGATTGAATATCGCGGCGAGGCGATTCGAGCATTGTCGATGGAGGCACGAATGACCCTGTGCAATATGGCCATCGAAGCGGGCGCGCGGGCGGGTCTTGTAGCAGTGGACGATACGACAATTGACTACGTTGCGGGTCGACCGCTTGCACCAAAGGGCGATCAGTGGGATCGGGCGGTTGCCTACTGGCGCACCTTGGTCAGCGATGAAGATGCTGTTTTTGATCAAACATTGGACCTCGATGCTAGCCAGATCGCGCCTCAAGTAACTTGGGGAACCTCTCCAGAAATGGTCAGCGGGGTCGATCAGCAGGTTCCGGATCCCGACGCTATGAGCGACGCCGTTCAGGCTGAGTCGGCGAGGCTGGCACTGGATTACATGGATTTGCAGCCCAAGCAGGCGATTACCGACATCAAATTGGATCGGATTTTTATTGGTTCGTGCACCAATGCGCGGATCGAAGACCTGCGTTCCGCGGCTGCGGTCATTCGTGGTGGCCAT
Organism: Gammaproteobacteria bacterium UBA2955; assembly: GCA_002348825.1. GTDB lineage: Bacteria > Pseudomonadota > Gammaproteobacteria > Pseudomonadales > Azotimanducaceae > UBA4421. The sequence continues at coordinate 14,879 of DEBN01000027.1, read as the reverse complement.
GTAGCCGACAACATAAAGCAGGCGCTGGTGGTACCGGGGTCTGGCTTAGTTAAGGCTCAGGCTGAAAAGGAAGGCTTGGCGCAGATCTTTATGGATGCCGGATTCGAGTGGCGGGCTGCTGGATGTTCCATGTGTCTGGGTATGAACCCAGACCAGCTGGGTGAAGGTGAGCATTGCGCGTCAACTTCGAATCGTAATTTTGAAGGGCGTCAAGGCTACGGTGGCCGCACCCATCTTGTAAGCCCGGCAATGGCGGCAGCTGCAGCGGTAGCAGGTCATTTTGTCGATGTTCGGGAGTTTGGATAATGCAGGCGTTTACCACCCTCGAGGGGTTTGCAGCGCCGCTAGATCGGGCCAACGTGGATACCGATCAGATCATTCCAAAGCAATATTTGAAATCCATTAAGCGCACAGGTTTCGGCGACTATTTGTTTGATGCCTGGCGCTTTACCGATCCCGGCCGCATGGGGATGACCCCGAATGAGCGCAGTTTAAATCGCGAATTTGTGCTCAACCAACCCGAATATCAGGGTGCCTCTGTGTTGCTGGCGCGCGATAACTTTGGTTGTGGTTCGTCTCGCGAGCATGCGGTGTGGGCGTTGCAGGAATACGGTTTTCGTGCCGTGATCGCACCAAGCTTTGCGGATATTTTTTTTGGAAATTGTTTTAAGAATGGCGTACTGCCTATCGCGCTGGATGCGGCAATTGTTGACGAACTTTTTTCTCAGGTAGCCGACGGATTAGAGCTTTGTATCGATTTGGCCGCGCAGACGGTTACGGTGCTGGGTAGCGAGAAGGTATTTGAGTTTACTGTAGACCCAGCGCTGAAGCAGAAGATGCTGAGCGGTATGGACGACATCGATCTTACGCTGGCCGAGAGCGCCTTAATAGAACATTTCGAGACGGGACACCGCGAGCGTCAGCCCTGGTTATTTCGCGACTGAAACACGGAAAAGACAACATGCAAAAGAAAGTTTTATTGCTGCCTGGTGATGGCATCGGTCAAGAAGTGGTCGCTGCTGCAACTGCGGTTATGCAGGCCGCGGCGCAACTGTGCGGTTGTCAGCTCGACATCAGTGAAGGTTTGATCGGCGGTGCGGCCATCGACGCCACAGGGGATCCGCTGCCGGCCGAAACTCTGAGGGCGGCTGAGCAGGTTGACGCCGTAGTGTTGGGTGGGGTCGGCGGTCCACAGTGGGATGATTTACCGACTCACCAACGCCCAGAAAAGGGATTGCTGGGCTTGCGACAGGGACTAGGCCTGTTCGCTAATTTACGTCCCGCGCTGCTGTCGGCGCCGTTGGCAGCGGCGTCGTCGTTGAAGAGCGAATTGGTGGCCGATTTGGATATCCTGATTATTCGTGAACTGACCGGTGGAATTTACTTCGGCGAACCGCGCGGCGTTGAGGTGCGCGATAATGAGCGCGTCGGCTTTAATACACTCGTTTACTCGGAGCATGAAATCGAGCGTATTGCGCGGGTAGGGTTTGAGTTGGCGGCCAAGCGGAACGGCAGACTTTGTTCAGTGGATAAGGCGAATGTGTTGGAGGTTTCCCAGCTATGGCGGGAAAAGGTCACCGCGTTAGCGCCAGAGTATCCAAGCGTAGAACTGTCCCATATGTATGTGGACAATGCCGCGATGCAACTCGTACGCGCTCCAAAGCAATTTGATGTCATAGTAACCGGCAACATGTTTGGCGATATCCTTTCGGATGTCGCCGCGATGTTAACCGGCAGTCTGGGTATGCTGCCGTCGGCCTCTTTGGCAGCCAGCGGTACCGGGTTGTACGAGCCTGTGCACGGCACCGCGCCAGATATTGCGGGTCAGGACAGTGCGAATCCGTTGGCTACAATACTGTCTGTGGGTATGATGTTTCGCTACAGTCTGAATCTCCCCGAGGCCGCCGATAAGATTGACAGTGCTGTTGCTAGAGTTTTGGAACAAGGCTACAGAACAGCCGATATAGCAGGCGATGGGGCCAGCCCGGTGGGTTGTCAGACCATGGGTAATTTGGTGCTTGAACAACTGGAAAATTAACAGAGGAATACCGAGATGGATTCGAGTGCCGGCTACAGTGTAGCCATTGTTGGAGCAACAGGTGCTGTAGGCGAAGCGCTGCTGGATATTCTCCAGGAGCGGAAGTTCCCTGTGTCCAAGCTCTACTTGCTAGCGTCTGAACGCTCGGCGGGTAAGCGTCTGCAGTTTCACGGCAAGTCTGTACAAGTTCAGCGCCTCGACGAATTTGATTTTTCGCAAGTGCAGATCGGTTTGTTTTCTGCAGGTGGAGAGTTGTCTGCCGAATATGCGCCCAAGGCCGGGGCCGCTGGGTGCGTGGTAATAGATAATACGTCGCACTTTCGCTATGACGCGGATATTCCTTTGGTAGTGCCGGAGGTGAACCCTCAATGTGTGGCGGACTTCAAGCCCCGCAACATCATCGCCAACCCGAATTGTTCAACCATTCAAATGTTAGTGGCACTCAAGCCGATTCAAGACGCGGTGGGCATCACAAGAATTAACGTGGCAACCTATCAAGCGGTTTCCGGTGCTGGCGCCAGTGGTATTAACGAGTTGGCTGGGCAGACAGCCAATCTATTGAATGCGAAGCCGATCGAATCTTCGGTTATGCCAGTGCAGATCGCGTTTAACGCGATCCCGCAAATTGGTGCTTTTCAAGAGAATGGCTACACATTGGAAGAGATGAAGATGGTTTGGGAGACCCAGAAAATTTTTGGTGACGAAACCATCACTGTGAATCCTACGTGTGTCCGAATTCCCGCTTTTTATGGCCATTCAGAAGCAGTGCACGTCGAAACAGCCGAGCCTATTGCTCCGGCAGAGGTTGAGCGACTGCTCGCCAAGGCGCCAGGTGTGAAGCTCATGAAAGGCGAAAAATACCCGACGGCGGTAACCGAATCCGCAGGTACGGACCCGGTTTTTGTCGGACGTATTCGCAAAGACATATCGCATGACAATGGCATTAATATGTGGGTAGTGTCGGATAACGTTCGGAAGGGCGCGGCGCTGAACAGTGTGCAGATTGCTGAATTGCTGGTCGAGCAAAACTTAATAGCCAACTGAGGTTAACAACGCTCTATGTGGGTCGCACCAAGAAACGTGGTTAGGATCGTCGGGGTGTCACTTGCGCTCTGGGCGCAGGGCAGTTTTGCTGTGGACATAGCCGCGCCACAAGTGGCGTCTTTTCAGGGCCAAAATCTCAATGCGTTTGTTGATCTGCAGCAGTTGCAGGGGCCACAGGCGGCGTTGCAGGTGCAGGTTGGTAATGCTGCAGATTATGCGTCCATGCGCGTTCCGCGCTACGCCGTGGTGGATCAAGTTCGCTTGGCCATTGTGGACGCGCCACTCGGTGGTGCGCGTTTGGACATCCGCACCAGCAGGCCGATTGTGGAGCCAAGATTGCAGTTGGTCGTGCGCTTTGTAGACGCTGGGGAAGTCCAATTGCGGCAGCTTTCTCTGGCTATCCCCGCGCCGCTGAGCGCTGTTTACAGCGAAGACATTCAGGCTATTACACCCGCGTTGCAGGAGCGGAGCGACGTGGGGCGGCGTACGCGGATGACGCAAGAGAAAGACACGCTTTGGAGTATTGCTAAAGACAGTCGCGAGAGCCGTGCGGTTACTGTGCAACAGCAAATGCTCGCCATTGTTCGGCTGAACCCGGATGCGTTCATCGCGGAAAATGTCAACGGACTCAAAAAGGACTATTTACTGCGTTTACCGGAGCTGTTTGAGGCCAGTTTATTAAGCGCCAGTGCGGCTTTACGCGAAGTTAAGCGTCAGTATAAAAGCTGGGTTGACGAGGGCTATGCAGGAGCGGTGAATGCTGCTTCCACGGCGGGCCAATCGCGGCGTTTGAGAATTCTCGATACGACAGCGAGCAGAGGAGATGTTCGCCAGACCCCTCTTAACAGCGACATGGACCGGACTGTTACTGGGGCCCCATTGAATGACCGGCGCACATCTGCAGAAGGTGCGCAGGCTCCGTCGCCTGAAGTGCCCGTTGCCGCCGTGGGTGCGACGGAGTCAGATGCATCTGCAGATTTGGATAGGGCGAGAGCTGCAATGCAGCGCACACCTGAGGCAGTGGCCGCTCCTGGCACATCGAATACGGTTCGGGCCGACGATGCTCAGGATAAAGCTGACGCCGTCGCTGCCGGTTCCACGCCACGCACGATGCCTTTGCCTAAGGCGGCCTCGCGCATAGATAGTTCGGTAGACGAGGCCAAAGCGGCTGCGGATAAGAATTCGGTTGTTCGAGATTCTGCGTCTAAGGAGGACACAATCTCGCCGGGCCTGGTCGCTATCTCGGCAACCGTGCTGCTCACGCTGGCGCTTATGTTGATGGCCTGGCGCCGCCGCCGCAATAACGCTGTGGCAACTAAGCTGGGGAGAGAAGAATCGGCAGCACAGAGCGACGAATTTGCTGTTACCGAGCCCACGGTTGCAAGGGCTGACGCCGATACTACCGCGGCGTCAAGTGCCCGCGACAATGACGCGATTGCGGACCCAACGGTGAGTCCACCGAGAAAGCCATTGTTGGCACCGCCCACAGACCTACCGTCTATGGCAGCTGCGTCAAGCGATGATGAAGACATCATCGAAACGCGCATTAAGTTGGCTATCGCGTTCATCGAAGTCGGCGACGAACAGGGTGCGCGTGATTTGTTGCATGAGGTGATAGAGGAAGGCGACGAAGAGCAACAGATGGCTGCACAATTGCTGATTGACGATCTCGACGATAAGAACTAGCGGGTTCGCTCGAACGTGTTGAGATGAGCAATACGCATTTTAGATACGCGTTAGCGGTGCAATACGCCGGGGGTGAATTCCACGGTTGGCAGCGGCAGCGCGATGTTCCTACGGTGCAGGGAACGTTGGAACAGGCGGCTTCGAAGCTTGCGGATGAGCCTGTTACTTTGCAGGTTGCTGGCCGCACCGACGCCGGTGTGCACGCCATTGGGCAAATTTCTAGTTTCAGTTGCAGTCGGGCGCCGGATACTCGTAACTGGCAGCGCGGGCTTAATTCGCTGACTCCAAAATCCATTCATGTCATTTGGGTGCGGGCGGTGCCCGCGGAATTTCATCCCCGCTATGATGCGACATCGCGTCGCTATACCTACGTATTTTATGACCAGCAAAGAACGGACCCCTTCGTCGCTGGACTGGCTTGGTGCTGTGATGTGCTCGACGCTGATGCGATGCATCGGCAGGCTCAATGTCTGCTCGGTGAGCAAGACTTCTCCAGCTTTCGTGGCGCCGGTTGTCAGTCCTTAACGCCAATGCGGCGTGTGGACCAAGTCTCGGTGCGCCGTCAGGGAGCCTATGTGGTGATGGATATAGTGGCCAATGCGTTTCTTCTGCACATGGTGCGGAATATTGCCTCAGGTTTGCTGAGCGTTGGGCGCGGGGCGGCGAACGGTTATCTCGCAGATGTTCTGGCGGCTCGCGATCGATCCGCGCTGGGCGTTACCGCACCGCCCCAAGGCCTGTATCTAAGCGAGGTTTGTTATTCCAGCGTCGTGCTGCCAAAAGTTACGGTCTTGCCTTCTATTCTGCGATCCTGAAGGGCTCTCATTCGACGGCTAAATGTCGAAGATTTAGTGAACTCTGTGCCCGCTGTGGGCGTAACCCGAGCAGGCTCGCACTTTCGTTGCGCTGGCTCTAAGACTAGACTGAGCGGCCTGTTCGGCATGAGAAAAATGACGTTGCAAAGATCGGAGCAACTCTGGTGCAAGATCTGCGGTCTTACCGAGGTCACAGACGTAACGGATACCGTAAAAGCCGGTGCCAGCGCCATTGGCCTGAACTTTTACCCGGGCAGTTCTAGATATGTGCCAGCGAGCACGGCTCAGGGTTTGAGCGAGGCATCTGCAGCTGCGGCAGCGGACTGTCAGAGGGTTGGTCTATTTGTTAATGCGACTGCGGGCGAGGTCAATCAGGTTTTGGCGCAAGTTCCGTTGGATGTACTGCAGTTCAGCGGGGACGAAGCGGCGGAATTTTGTCGCAGTTTCGGCAAACCTTATATAAAGGCGATAAAGATGCAGCCCGATATTGATATGCGTGTAGTCGAGGCCGAATACGCCGATGCCTGGGCGCTGTTGTTGGATACTTATGATGCGCAACAAGCCGGAGGTACAGGCCGCGCCTTTGATTGGGGGCTCTGGCCTGAGCACAGTAGTAAACGATTAATCTTGGCGGGTGGCCTCGACCCAGAGAATGTGGCGACGGCGGTCGCGCGGCTTACGCCATTTGGTGTGGACGTAGCGAGCGGCGTAGAAGGTGAACGTAAAGGACAAAAAAATAGCGAGCGTGTGCGCCGCTTTGTACAGGAAGCAAGATATGGCTGAAGCCAAAGACGATGGGATTTACACACAACCTACCGCTGACGGTCATTTCGGCGACTACGGTGGTCGGTTTGTCGCGGAGACGCTCACGCACGCGCTGGATGATTTAGCGCGACTCTATGCTGAAGTGAAAGACGATCCTGACTTCAAACGCGAGTTGCACACCGATCTTGCGCACTTTGTTGGGCGTCCTACACCGCTGTATTTAGCCCAGCGCCTAACCGATACTCTGGGTGGCGCGGCCGTGTATTTGAAACGCGAAGATCTGAATCACACCGGCGCGCATAAGGTGTGTAATACCATCGGTCAAGCATTGTTGGCCAAGCGTATGGGTAAACCTCGAGTGATTGCCGAAACCGGGGCCGGTCAGCATGGCGTTGCTACGGCCACGGTGGCGGCGCGTTTGGGCCTGCGGTGCGATGTTTATATGGGCGCAGAGGATGTTCAGCGACAGAGCTTAAATGTGTATCGCATGAAACTCATGGGCGCTAATGTGATTCCTGTGACTTCGGGTTCTAAGACATTGAAGGACGCCATGAATGAGGCGATGCGCGATTGGGTTACCAATGTCGATGATACGCACTACATTATCGGCACCGTTGCCGGGCCGCATCCGTATCCGATGATCGTCAGAGATTTTGCGGCGACGATTGGTCAAGAAGCGCGGGCGCAGATGCTTGAACAAGTGGGTCGCTTGCCCAACGCCGTGGTCGCGTGTGTCGGTGGCGGGTCCAATGCGATGGGCATTTTCTACCCCTTCATTGATGATGTGGATGTTGCCTTGATTGGTGTAGAGGCGGGCGGTCACGGCATCGCCAGTGGAGCGCATGCGGCGCCATTGAATGATGGTAAGGTCGGCGTGTTGCATGGCAACCGCTCGTATTTGATGTCAGACGCAGATGGACAAATCAAAGAGACTCATTCGATCTCAGCGGGTCTGGATTACCCAGGCGTTGGGCCGGAGCATGCTCATCTTAAAGATATTGGCCGAGCCACCTATGCGAGCGCCACCGACGATGAGGCGATGGCCGCATTTAGGTTATTGAATAATTTAGAGGGTATTTTGCCCGCGCTCGAGACCAGTCACGCGTTGGCGTGGGTCAGTGCTCATGCGCCGACGATGAGCAAAGAGGACATTATTCTCGTTAATCTAAGTGGCCGCGGCGATAAGGATATCCTGACGGTGGCAGATATAGATGGCATCAGCCTGACATGAGCGGAGCAGGTACGCGCATCCGTCGGTGTCTCGAAGCTTGCCGTGACAATAACCGTACCGCCTTGGTGAGTTTCATTACCGCAGCCGACCCAGCGCCACAATACACGCTGCCGGCATTGCATGGCCTGGTTGCTGGTGGCGTGGATATCCTAGAGCTGGGTATACCTTTTTCGGATCCCGAGGCAGAGGGTCCAGCGATTCAGGCGGCGAATGAGCGGGCTCTGGC
>DEBN01000027.1:0-6682 GCA_002348825.1 Gammaproteobacteria bacterium UBA2955 | reverse complement strand
GCCGATACGCCTGTTGTTCTTATGGGCTATTTAAATTCCGTGTTGGCCATGGACGATTTCGCCGAACGCGCTGCCGAGGCCGGTGTTGATGGATTGATCATGGTCAATTTGCCACCTGAAGAGGGCGATCGCCTGCAACGTCAACTGGCGGCGCAGCACATCGACTTAATTTATTTGCTCGCACCGACGACTACGGATGATCGGGCTCAGCAAATTGCGGCGAAAGCCAGTGGGTTCATTTACTACGTATCACTTAAGGGCATTACTGGTGCGAGTCATCTGCAAACAGAAGAGGTGGCTTCGCGCCTGCAGCAATTACGTCAATATACTGACTTACCGTTTTGTGTTGGTTTTGGCATCAAAGATGCGTCCACAGCACAAGCATTGGCACCTCATGCCGACGGTGTCGTTGTCGGCAGCGCGCTTGTGAATACAATGGCTGAAGGAGGCGAAGTCAGTGAAGTGGCATCCCGTCTGCAACAGCAAATTACAGCCATTCGCCAAGGTATCGATGCTGCCGATCAGCACTAAAGCAGGGTTCGCGCCATGAATCTCGATGGCTGGCTGGATTACATCGCCAACCAGCATCAGCAGTCTATTGATATGGGGCTAGGCCGCACTGAAGTAATGGTGCAGCGGCTGGGACTCGAGCAACCGGCGCCGAAAGTCGTCACTGTGGCGGGCACGAATGGTAAAGGGTCCACGATCACGGCGCTCGAGTCGTTGTTATTGCAGGCAGGACTGCGTGTATTCAGTACGCTATCGCCACATGTGAGGCGTTTTAATGAGCGACTGCGCCTGAATGGCACTGAATTAACAGATGAAGCGATTTGTGCGTCGTTCGCTGCGATAGAGCAGGCGCGTCAGCGCGATCCCGTGGTCGCTTTAACCTACTTTGAATTTTCTGCGCTCGCCGCTTTGTGGTGCGCAGCCCGCAATAACGTGGATGTCGCGCTCTTGGAGATCGGCCTCGGTGGACGGCTTGACGCATTCAATGTGATCGACGCTGACGTCGCTGTGATTACCAGTATTGGTTTAGACCATGAAAAATTTCTCGGTACTACACGGTCGGCTATAGGCGCGGAAAAGGCTGGCATTTTACGCTCTGGGCAACGCGTGGTTCTAGGCGAAGATATGCCCGATTCGGTACTTGCGCGCTGTCGAGAGTTGAATCTGCAACCGCTCTGCGCAGGCGTAGATTTCACCATTGGTGAAGATCTGGAGCGGCCAGCTTGGCGGCTGAGTTGGGGCGATGAAGTCATGCCTGACCTGCCACTAGGAAATCTGGCGCCGAGCAATATCGCCTTGGCACATCAAGCCGCCTTAGGTTTAACAAAGATCTCAGGCGCACAGTTGGCATACACGTCAGCGCACGGGTTTATTCCAGGTCGTATGCAGCAAATCGTGTACCGTGAACGGCTACTTGTTCACGACGTCAGCCATAACCCGGCCGCGGCGAAATTTCTCTGCCGACAGCTGGCACAGCGAAATCTTCGGCCCCAGCAGGTGTTGTGTGCCATGTTGGCCGACAAGGACCATGCGGGTGTCTACGCCGAAGTGGCTGGCGCGGTTCCAGCCCCCTGGATTTTAGTCGATAGCCAAGGAGAACGAGGCTATGCGGCAGCGGAACTGGCGGAATCGATGCGGATTCGGTGCGATCAAGCACCCGACATGACAACTGCTTTGGATAGAGCGCTTGCCAGCACGGAACCTGGGGATGTTATTCTAATATTCGGCTCATTTAATGCGATTGAGCAAAGCCACTGGCTCCGACAGGCTGAAGATGACCTATGAAAAGTGAACGCAGGCGGTTGCGTGTTACGACATTGATAGTCGCGGTATCACTCGCGGTAATTTTCATCCCAATGTTGTTTGACGGCGCCGCGACTGACTACGCCACTCTGGAAGTGGCAGACAGTGGCCCCTTGGATGAAGAGCGGGTTCGAGCATTGCAGGCAACGTTGCAAGGGCAGTTAGGTGAGCGCCCCGTGGTTGCCGATTTTGGCCAAACAGTGCCCGCCACGGATGTCATGGAACGGGTTAGTCAGTTGGCCTCTGAGGTCGATGCCGACGGTTATAACACGGAGGATGGCACGCGTTTTGGCGAACCCGTTCTGAAAGAGATTAACGACAGCAGTAGGGTGTTGGCGGTATTGGTCAGCCAGCTTAACGATGCGGCGGTAGCTGGCAGTTTGCGCGATCAGATGCGGGCGCAAGGCTATGAAGCCTTCATCAGCACGGCGAAACGCGAAATTGGCGGAGAAAATAGTTTAGAAAATATTGTTCATCGTGTCGCGATTGGGCCACTGCTGAGTCATACTGAGGCCAAGCAGATGCGCGATGCGATCAGTGGCGCGAATGATGTTAAGGCCCGAATAGTGGAAATGAGTCAATAAAGCGATGCCGACGCTAGATTTAATAATTCTGGGCTTAATCGCTATTTCCGCCGTTATCGGCATGATGCGGGGCTTCGTCAAGGAAGCCACCTCGCTCGGTGCATGGATCGGCGCAGTAGCTGTGGCAATGTTTTTTGGCCCCGTTCTGGCCTCAACGTTCCCCGACAGTTGGGCGGACAGTCCACTGGGCTTAAATATCGCTTATGGGATGATGTTCACCATCGCGGTTGTGGTTGGATTGAATCTACAGCTGCTCTTGACCAGATTGGTTTCATCGTCCGGTCTTACCGGCACGGATCGTTTCCTCGGGGTTATTTTTGGTGGTTTTCGCGGCGTGGTGGCCGTCACGGTAGTACTCATGGGCTTGCAAACCTTTGTTAGCGGCGCGTCTTGGTGGGAGCGCTCAGAGCTCAAGGACACCTACCTGGAGTTCGAGGATGAGGTATGGGGCAGTCTCGACTTTGCCAACGAGGTTATGACGAACTTGCGAGCAGAGGGGGAGGACGCGGAGGTGCCCGATCTGCCCGATCTCCCGGACGATGCCGACTTAGACTACGAAGATTATGACTATTGACGCTCCTATGTTGGTAACCGAGGCCATATAAGCTATGTGTGGAATTGTGGGCCTCGTTGCTCATGCAGAAGTGAAACAAGATCTATACGATGCTCTGACCGCGCTGCAGCATCGTGGGCAGGATGCTGCGGGCATTGTGACCAGTGACGGCCAGCGCTGCTTTCTGCGCAAACATAATGGTTTAGCCAGCGATGTATTCCGCGAAGAGCATATGGCCCGCCTGCAAGGCAAGGTGGGCCTAGGCCACTGTCGTTATCCAACCGCGGGCTCGGCCAGCTCTGCTGAGGCGCAGCCGCTGTATGTGAATTCGCCTTATGGGATCGCCCTGGCGCATAACGGCAATTTAACCAATACCGAGGAGTTGAAAGACGACCTTTTTCGTGAAGACCTTCGTCACCTGAATACAAACAGTGACTCCGAAGTCTTACTTAACGTGCTCGCCAATGAACTCAGCACCATGCACGCATTAGATCCGTCGCCAGCAGAGCTGTTTAAAGCCGTAAGCGCCGTGCATGAGCGTTGTCGGGGCGCATACGCGGTGGTGGCCATGGTGATTGGGTCAGGGATTTTAGGTTTTCGTGATCCGCACGGTATTAGACCGCTGGTGTATGGGTCCCGCGACACCGCGCTTGGCACCGAGTATATGATCGCGTCCGAATCCGTCGCTTTGGATATCCTAGGATTTAAGCGTATTGCCGACGTTGCGCCTGGAGAGGCGATCTTTATTAGCAACAGCGGTGAGATTCACAAGCGCAGCTGTGCCCCTGAAACGCGCTTGATACCGTGTATTTTTGAGCACGTTTATTTTGCGCGGCCGGACTCCATCATCGACGATATCTCGGTGTATAAGAGTAGGTTGCGAATGGGAGAACGTTTGGCACACCGCGTTTTGGCAAGATACGCGCAACACGACCACGACATCGACGTGGTCATACCCATTCCGGATACTGGGCGTACCGCCGCGCTGCCGTTGGCGCATGAATTAGGCACCAAGTATCGAGAGGGCTTCGTGAAAAACCGCTACATCGGTCGGACATTTATCATGCCGGGCCAGCAACAGCGGCAGAAATCGGTGCGGCATAAGCTCAACGTCGTCGATCTCGAATTTAAAGACAAAAATGTTCTCTTAGTGGATGACTCAATTGTGCGCGGAACCACAATGCAGCAAATCGTACAGATGGCGCGCGAAGCTGGTGCCCGAAAGGTCTATGTAGCTTCGGCGGCCCCGGCGGTTCGGTATCAGAACGTGTATGGCATTGATATGCCAGCCAGAGAAGAGTTCGTTGCCCATGATCGCACTGACGAACAAGTAGCACAGTACATCGGTGCGGATTGGCTGTTGTATCAGAGCATAGACGATTTGAAAGCCAGTACCCACGAGGGCAACCCGCATGTACAGGATTTTGAGTGTTCCGCGTTCGACGGCAGATATGTAACCGGAGATATCGACGACGCTTATTTGGCCCGGGTGTCTACCGCGCGGAACGATTTGTCCAAATTGCAACGTGAACTCGATCTGCATTTCCAAACCAGCCGTCAAACGAACAATAACACCGCAGCCGAACCGGCTGAGGATGCACTGGACTTGCATAACCATGGCTAAGCGGCGGCCAACACCCTGCGTAGGGATTTGTTCTACTACTTTTGGCGACCTGGTGTGTCGAGGGTGCCAGCGTTACGCACATGAAATAGTGCAATGGAACGGATATGACGAAAACCAACATCAACAGGTCTGGCGGCGCCTAAAAGGCTTGCGAGACCAAGTGTTAGCACAGATGATCTTGTGTATAGATCAGCAAAGTTTTAGCAACTATTGTCAAGACGCCGGTCTGCCCGATCAGCAGGGTAGCGATGAGGTGTATGCAGTGCTGGCGCATTTGGCGCAGCATGGTCGCCCGTTGCAAGCGGCCGGTCTGGCCTTCAGCGATGAATGGCAGCCAGAGACCTCAACCACAGAAAGCGATTCTTTGGCGGCGCTGCAGAGTCTCGATGCCGAGAGTTATGTGCGCGCGCAGGCACATTATGAACGCAGTTATAAAGTCACCGTTTAGTGTCTGATCTCGTCGCGCCGGTACGTGAATTTCTGCATGGGCCGACGCCTAAGGCATGGCAGCGCGCCGCGCTCGACCATCTGCCGGAGTTACTCATCGATCATGCGAATTGCGAGAAGAAAGCCGCGAGCAATGCGATCAGTTTGATCTACCGCTATGTAGAACACACACATCTATTGCAGAAAATGTCGCGACTGGCGCGTGAAGAACTGCGGCATTTTGAGCAGGTGGTGGACCTAATGACCAAACACGGCGTGGAATATGTGCAGTTGAGTCCGTCACGCTATGCTGCGGGTTTACATCGATTGATCTGCAAGCAGGAACCCTATCGGCTCATAGATTCGTTAGTCTGCGGCGCCGTAGTGGAAGCGCGTTCGTGCGAACGCTTCGCGGTGCTGATTCCGGTGCTTCCCGATTCGGTTGGACAGTTCTATCGGACCTTGTTGAAATCCGAGGCGCGACATTTTCAGGACTATTTGGCGCTGGCGCGGCAGATTGCGGCATCCGCCTCGCTAGACGTTGACGTGGATAAGCGTGTTGCTGTGTTTTTACAGGCAGACGCTGAACTCATAAATACCGCAGATAGCGAATTCAGGTTCCATAGCGGTGTGCCAGGCTAAAGCATTGCAGCTCAAAGTCCTCGTTTTGCTGGCGGCATAACCAGCCGCAGCGTTCCCACGGACCTAGGACGACACGCTGTTGCCGATTGCCGATGGTATCGAGCCCGGGTCGGTGCGTGTGGCCATGAATTAATGTTGGCACTGAGTATTCCGACATGAGTTGGATAATGGCGTCGGTGTTGGCGTCCATTATCGACTCAGTTTTATTGGCGTTTTCTTGCTGACTGCGGCGCCTTAAGTCTTCGCCGAAGGCGCGACGCTGCGCTAGGCTCTGAGCCAGAAATTGTTGCTGCCACTGCTCACCACGTAACTGTTTACGCATAATTTGATACTCGGTGTCGTCGGTACACAACAGATCGCCGTGGCAAAGCAGGAGGCGGGGATCCGGGAGGTGAGGGTCATCGATAAGATGGACGCCGGTGTGCTCGGCGAACCGTTCTTTGAACAAAAAATCTCGATTGCCATGCATTAAAAAGACCGAGCAATGAGCGCTCGCGTCAGCCAGTGCATTTATTAGCGCGATCGCTAACGGGCTGTCATCGTCGTCACCGATCCACATTTCGACCAGATCGCCGAGGATATAGATTTCGTCCACGCTAGGCGATTCCGCCGCCAGGCACTCGCTAAAACGCAGAAACTGTGGGCTGCTTGGATCATCCAGATGGAGGTCGGAAATAAAAAGGCGATGCATGGTTGTTGCTGAGCCTAGGCGTTAGACCAGTCGATACCGAGATTTAAGGCAGCAGCTTGCATGGTATTTTGCAGCAGCGCCACCCGGGTCATGGGGCCGACACCGCCGGGGACCGGTGTAATCCAGCCTGCAATGGCTTTAACCGCGTCGAATTGCACGTCGCCGTAGAGTTTATTGTTGTCGCCACGGGTAATCCCAATATCGATCACTGTCGCTCCGGGTTTGACCCATTCCACAGGCACCAGACCTGGCTTGCCTACGGCGCTGATCAACAGATCGGCCTGACGCGCACGCGCACCGGTGTCACTGGTGAACTTGTGGGCGGTGGTAACCGTGCTGCCCGCCAACAG
>DEBN01000065.1:3222-12203 GCA_002348825.1 Gammaproteobacteria bacterium UBA2955 | reverse complement strand
CGCAATTCGCAATTCGGCCATCGGTTTGCTGAGTTTGACCCACATTGGCGGTCCCAATGGCGGCATCTTTTTCGCCAGAAAATGCGCCTGTTCCCAGTCGGGTAGGTCGATTAAGCGCACCACGTGATCGATCCTGTAGGCTGCTCGCGGATTCTGTGGCGGACGCAACGGTGCCGGTTAATTCTCGATTTCGTACTCATGTCGCTGGACCGTCGCGGCTGCGTCGGATTCAGTCTGGACAAGGATTGCACGACACGGGGCTGCGCTGACCCCAATGATGTTCAAAGGCAAACAATCGAGTTCGTAAATGCCACTGTCGACCTGCTCGGGTAGGGTTAAAGGGGCGAGCAACAGGCATTTGGGATTGGTCTTAAATAGACGCTTAACCGCGTCATAAGGCTGTTGTTGGTCGTCGATAATGGGTGTGTCGACGCCCAAGATATGCAGGTTCAGCGCGGCCAGATGCGCTGTCAGCTCAGCTTCGAACCAGGGCGCCTCGGGTAAGTATTCTGTGCGGGAATGTCGACTGCCCCAGCCGCTTACGACGATCAAATTATTAGGCAGTGCGGGCGTCTCGAAGTCCGCGCTCAGCGCTGCGAGAAAAGCCCTAAGTGTTACGCATCCGCGTGAGTCTGGTTGCACCCGGATGACCGCCGTGCGCTGGCGGCAAAAGGCGCTTGGCGGTAGGTCGCTCAAGCTGAGCTGACTGCGCAGCTTGTGTCCAGCGGTTTCGATATAGGTGCCAGTATGCGAGCACAGATCGAAGCGATAAACGGTATCTGCGGCGCCGTGGTTGGTATCGCTGAGTGTTGTGATGTTATTGTCCCAGCCCGACCGATAGCACCACATGTCGTTATGCACGGGTAGGGTGATGTCGTAACTCGGCATCGCCTTGAGTCAGTTGATCGCGCGCATAAATCGGACATTCATTTGCAGATATGCGTTTGCATTGGGATGTTTGCTCCAGATGTCCTGCCATTCGGGTTGCGACATGATGCTGGCAAACTGTTCATCTCGAGACGCCTTGCTGGGCCAACGGATGATCCAGCATACGTTGGGTTGTCCGTTAATGGGCGTGGCTGGGTTACTGCCACTCAACTCAGTCTCGAACCCGCAATCCATCCAGAAGTCCACAAGCTCCAAGTTCGCGCGCAGCCAGGGCACCGCGAGTTCGGTTGCCCATTGGCGATAAGCGTCTAACCAAACCGATTCAATGGTGTAATCGCGAATTTCTACGATGTCCTGACTCATTTTTAGGCTTCCTTACTAAATAGGGTGTGCTGCTAAAGGGATCTTGAAAACTCGTACAGGGAGCGTGCGCTATCCTGGTAAATATCCGGCACGATATCTGGCATAGATACGTCGGCTGCGTGGCTGGTGCCAAGGATCACTCGGCCTACAGCGGCTACGCCAGCGGTCTGCAGCTTGCGCAGGAATGCGACGCCTTCATCTCTAAGTGGGTCGAGTTCGTTCATGGATACTATGTGGGGAGGCAGACCCTCGAGGTCTTCGGTGCTAGCCTGCAACGGCCACGCGAGCGGATCGGTTGTGTGCTGCGACTCGGGGTCGTAGCACTGTACAAAGATCTGCATGGTACTTTTGCCTAACAAGTAGCCATCGTTCTCTTTCAGTGACGGCAGACTCGCAGGCTGTTCACGATAGGCGCCGGAAATATAAGGGCAGTAGGCGTAGACACCATTGATTTGTTGGCCCCAATCCTCTTGTTTGGCCTTCAGCGTGGTGGCGATCGCTAAGTTACCGCCACCAGACTCACCAGAGATCGTGATGGTTGAAATGTTCAGATCTGCACGCTTGGCGTGGGTCCATTGCACGGCGCTGGCGCAATCGTTTAAGCCCGCGGGGAAAGGATGATTGCCGAGCTTGCCGCCGCCGTTACGGAATTCAACCCCGACCACCACCATGCCCAATGCGGCGAGCGTATTACGCCAGCGCACGAATGTTGGATCGGCAGCGGTCATCAGCACCATGCCACCGCCGTGGATGTGTACCACACAGGGCAGTGGGTCGTCTCCTCGGTCTGCCGGTTGATGGATAAAGAGTGCTATGTCGTGGTCATCGACCCCCTTGATCACGGATTCGCTGCAGGTAACGGTTGGGAACTCGGGCATCGCCTGCCAGGCCAGCGGGTGCATTTGTGCGGCGGCTTGTTCAAAGGCCGCGCAATACTGCAATGCCTCGGTGTAGCTGGTGTTTGGGTCGATCTCTTGAACGCCCGGCGCAAGATCGCCCAGCAGCGCCATAGCTTTTGCAATACGTGGGTCAGTTCTAGGATCGGTGGCCAGTGTAGTCGCTGGGTCGCCTAGTTTTCCGGGTAGATGAGTGGTCATTGCTCTGCCCTTGTCGAATTCTGATTCATCTCGCCTACACGATGCGCGATTGGCCGTCGCCCCAATATTTATCGCGGAGCAGGCGCTTGTACAGTTTTCCTGTGGGCAATCGTGGCATTTCGGTAACGTAGTCCACCGAGCGCGGAATTTTTTGTCGAGACAAGTGCTCGCTCAAGTAAACCAGAAGTTCCTCGGTAAGCGCGTCATCCCCGGTAATGCCTGTGGCCGTTTGCACCACAGCTTTGACCTCTTCGCCCAGGTCGGTATTGGGAACGCCGAATACCGCAGCGTCTTCGACCTTAGGGTGAGAGATTAATAAGTCCTCGCACTCTTGGGGGTAAATGTTGACGCCGCCGGAAATGATCATGAAGGTTTTGCGGTCGGTCAGATATAGGAATCCGTCGGCGTCGACATAACCTACATCGCCCACGGTGGTCATGCTGCCGTCGGCCGATGTGGATTCAGCGGTTTTTTCCGGATCGTTGTGGTAGCTGAATTCAGTTGCGGTCTGGAACCATAAGGTGCCGGGCTCACCCATAGGTACCGGTTGCATGTCGTCATCCAGCACCGCCAACTCACCGAGCACAATTTTGCCCACAGTGCCTTTATGCGCCAGCCATTCCTCGGTGTTGCAGGCCGCAAATCCGAGACCCTCGGTGGCCCCGTAGTATTCATGAATGATCGGTCCCCACCAGTCGATCATTTGCTCTTTGACCATCACTGGACAGGGTGCTGCAGCGTGTACTGCTATGCGCAATGAGGACAGATTGTATTTGTTGCGATCTTCCTCGGGCAGTTTCAGCATGCGGCTGAACATGGTCGGGACAAGTTGCGAATGCGAAACCTGGTAGCGCTCAATTAGAGCCAGATACTCCAGCGCGTCAAAGCGCTCCATGATGACTACGGTGCCACCGATACGCAGTGCCAAATTCACCGCGGCTTGGGGTGCGGAGTGATACAGCGGTGCCGGAGACAGATACACCATATCCTCCTGGTAGCCCCAGAGCTGGCCGAGAAATTGAAAAATCGGCAGGGATTCTGCTGGTGGCTGCACAGGTAAGGGTCGAATGATGCCTTTGGGCCGCCCTGTGGTGCCGGAGGAATACAGCATGGATGTGCCAAGCTGTTCGTCTGCGATCGGGCTATCCGGGTGCTCGGCGCAAGCCTCTGCAAAGTCGCGACAGTTGGCCGGCAGGCTGGTCGAATCAGCATCTACGATCAGAATCAGGCTTAACTCTGGGCACTGTGCAGCCGCGGCTAGGGCAACTTCTTGTTTTGCTCGGCTCGTGATCAGGATCTGCGATTCCGAATTCTGGATAATGTAGGCAACTTCATCGGCTGTTAGATAAGAGTTGATGCAGGTGTAATAGAGACCTGTGCGTTCGCCGGCAGCGCAGGACTCCAGGTAGCGGTCGTTATTCTCCATAAACACCGAGTAGTGGTCGCCATGCACGAGGCCCTGGTCTCGCAGCAGATGCGCGAGTCGATTGCTGCGCGCCTCGAATTCCGCGTAGCTGACCTCCAGACCACTGTTGGCCATGATGAATGCGGCCCGCTGTGGATTTGCCGCGGCGTGGATTCCTGGGTACATAGGCGCTCCTCCCTAAAAAGCTCGAGTAGGATAGATTAACACGCCGGCTTAAGTTTCATTGCTTGGCCATCGCGTTTTTTGCAGGGGCAGCCGCAGTGTCTTCAGCAAGATCGCTAAACGCCTGTGTGGTTCCAGCAGATGTCACTTTTCTCATGATCCAGGCGCGCTGTCGCGATCAGGAGAATACCTCATGGCGACCCAGCTGATAATATTCCGCGTCTGGTGGATGTCGCCGTTGTCGCAGAGCAGGTCTGGAGAAAACAGGCGCTGCAAAAAGGGCAGATTTAGGTAAAGTGGCGACAACTTTCAGAACACAGGTGTCGCGTGACAACAGACGATACGCAAACTCAGGTCCCGGGTAGCAAAAAAGGTGGCACGCTCGGGCGAGTGATCTTCGCAGCGATTACAGTGCTCTGCTTCGGTTATCTGTATTTTCGTCTGAACGGCGCGGCCACGCGTGAGGGCCTGACTCTAGCTGCCTACATGGGGCAGGTTTTCGCCACTGTGGAGTGGGGCGCATGGCTGTTGATTATGGTGGGATATTCGCTCTTTTATTTCGGCATTGATACCTTGGTCGTAAGCCGCGCGCTGAACTGGTTTATCACCGACATTCGCTATCGCGATATTCTGCCGGTGCGTGCCAGCGCCTACATAGTCTCACTCTTCAACGAACAAGTGGGCAAAGGCGGCATGGCATGGTACCTGCACCGACGCCATCAAGTCCCAGGCTGGGAAGTCGGTTCGGTGATGTTGTTCATTATGTTCTGCGAGGTTTTCTACTTGCTGGTCTGGGCCAGTGTCGGCTATGCGTTCAGTGGCGACGATCTGCCTGCTGCGTTTGGTTTAGTGCCTTGGTTGGGTGCCGGTGGTGCGATAATTCTGGTGCTGTGGATAGCGTTTTTCCGTGGCAAATTGTTACCGCATAATACGCTTCGCGATAAACCGATATTTCACGCCTTCAAAGCCGCACGGCCGTGGCACTATTTTGCTTTTTTCCTGCTTCGATCGCCGGCGTTACTGGCCGCGGTAGTGGTCTACGCTACGGCGCTCAATTTATTTGGCGTCGAGGCCAGTGTGCTGGGCTTGCTGCCGTTCTTACCGGTGATTTTTTTCGCTGCCGCGGTGCCGACGCCCATGCGCGCAGCGGCCATCACTTTCTGGGTGGTGCTGTTTCCCGAGAATGAGGGTCAGATGGCTGCGTTCGGGTTTGTGCAGCACAACTTCTTTATTTTGTTTAACGCTGCGATTGGCTTGTTGTTCTGGCGACGCGCGCAGCGCGATTTATTCGGCAGTTAAACCGGCATGCCAGCGCAGTTTAATGGCCGCCTAATCGCACTGGGTGCATCAAGCGGTTTTGGCACTAAAGAGATATCGCGATGAGGTTCGAAGTCGTAAAGATATTCATCTTTTGGCTGTTTTGTTGCAGTGGCAGCGGGGCGCTGGCCGCGGTGTCGAAGCAATCTGCCGGGACGGCTCTGCCCGGTGATTACCCTGAAAAGATATTATTTGTCGGTAATAGTTTCACTTACTACAACAACGGCTTACACAAGCATTACGGGGATTTGTTGCGCGCTGCTAATTTGCACGAAGCCGGTCGCAATGAGCTGCGCATGATGACGTACTCGGGATCTGGTCTATGGGAGCACCCGGCGGCTTTGCGCAGCGCGCTAATCAATGACCCTTGGGATGCTGTTGTAATGCACGACTACAGCAATGGCCCCATCGTCCAATGGAAACGATTTGTGTCTGCCTCTGATGCACTCAGCGACATTGCGCGGTCCTATGGGGCTGTGCCGATATTGATGATGACCTGGGCGTATGCCGGCCGGTCTGAAATGACAGCTGAGCTGGCAAAGGCCTACAGCGACAGAGGTAAAGCGCTCGGTGCCAAGGTGATTCCGGTTGGTTTGGCCTTTGCCGCCGCAGCCGAGTCGCTTGCGGTTAACTTATATTCTGCGGACCTGTTGCGGTTCGAAGCGGGCGTCCCGGTTTTTGACGATACCGTGAAGCACCCGAGTGTGGCCGGCACGTACCTTGCGGCGTGCACGGTTTATGCTGCGCTCACCGGACGTAACCCCGAAGGGCTGATTTATCATGGCGGCTTGGACCCGAAAGTTGCCCGTGACCTGCAGCGAGTGGCGTTTCAAACAGTGCGGAGTTACGAACATGAACAGTAATCAGCCCTGATGTCGCGGGTTATGGCGTGTTAGCCTTCGTGTTTGAACGGCGATTTGGGAAAAGGGGACACTATGTCGATGGGCACCGATGATCTGCGGATTGGTTCGATTACCGAGCTGATAGAGCCAGAGGCGTTGATCAAAGAAATGCCGCCGACGCCTGCTGGAATTGCAACGGTCTCGGAGGCGCGGAAATCTATCCATCGGATACTCGCGGGTGAGGATGACCGCTTGGTTGTAGTTGTGGGGCCCTGTTCGATTCATGACACGAACGCAGCCCTCGAATATGCGGGCTTGTTGAAGGCCGTAGCAGAGACACTGGTCGACGATCTCTGTGTGGTGATGCGGGTTTATTTTGAAAAGCCTCGCACCACGGTCGGTTGGAAAGGCCTGATTAATGACCCCGATTTGAACGATACCTTTCAGATTAATAAAGGGCTGAAACTGGCGCGAGGGCTGCTCGCTCAGTTGGCCGATCAGGGCTTGGCCGCCGGCACTGAATATTTGGACCTAATAAGTCCTCAGTATCTGGCGGATCTGGTGTCTTGGGGTGCGATTGGCGCGCGCACTACGGAAAGCCAGACTCACCGAGAATTGGCTTCCGGATTGTCTTGCCCCGTGGGGTTCAAGAATGCAACCGACGGCGATATTCAAGTGGCAGTGGACGCCATCCGCTCAGCGTCCCAGTCCCATCACTTTCTATCCGTAACTAAGCAGGGGCGTTCCGCCATTTTCCAGACTGCGGGCAATGCAGACTGCCACGTCATTTTGCGGGGCGGTAAGCAGGCAAATTACGACATGTTTTCAGTGCAAGACACTTCGACTATGTTGACTAAATCCGGGTTGCCGGCGCGTATTATGATCGACGCCAGTCACGCCAACAGTCGTAAAGTGCCGGCGCGGCAGATCGACGTTGTGCAGGACATAGCGACCCAAATTGGGCGTGGCAACGACGACATCTTCGGCATCATGATCGAGAGTAATCTCGAAGAAGGACGCCAGGACGTGAGCGATGTTGAATCGCTGACCTATGGACAGAGTATTACCGACGCCTGCGTGGCGTGGCGGGATACCGAGCCGTTGTTGCAGACTCTCGCCGCTGCGGTGCGCCAGCGGCGAGCGCAGCGCAGCTAACCGAGTCGCTCTGCTTAGCGGCCGCTTTACGAAAAACTCAGCAGTTTGTCGGTGCCGCCGCCCTCGGCGCCGAGCAAGTGCTTTAGATAGTCCTCGTAGGACTCCATCCACATACCCTGACTGCGTTCACGCCCGGCATTTTCATCGGTCTTGGTGCTTTTCATGTACCAGTTATTGCAGCGTAGCCATACCTTGCCCTCGGAGCTGCTTTTGCAGCGCTCGGTCCAGTCACGGATCGCATCCGCTGTGGGTTCCACCTCTTGGTGACCGTTACTGCGCATAGAGGTGACTAAATTGGCGATGTACTTGGCTTGTTCCTCGCATAACAGCGTTACATTTGTAACCGGATTGAGGCTTTGTGGGCCGATCATCATGTAAAAGTTTGGCATGTTCGCAACGTGCATGCCCCACAGCGATTTTGGACGAGTCATTTGGAAGTTGTTGTCAGCATTCGCGCCAAATTCGTCCGCTAAGCTCTTATTGTCGCGGCCGGTGACCGGAAACGGAATGTGGTTACTGTCGAAGCCGGTGGCAAAGATGAGCACCTCGACCTCATGTTGCTCACCGCTGGCCATGGTGACGCCGGTCTCGTTCACAGCCACCACACCACCGGGGTCATTGACCAGTTTCACATGGGCCTTATTAAAGCTGCTGTAGTAGTCGTCTATAAACAACACTCGTTTGCAGAAGAACGGGTAATCAGGCGTCAGTAATGCGGCCAGGTCCGGATCCTCTACCTCTTTGCGAATGCGCCGGGCAATGCCGTCGCAAATGGCCGCGTTTTGCTGTTCATCGTGCAGCATTTCAAACGTGAATAGCGCATCCGGGTCTGGTGGCAGTTCGCCTTTCCAGTCGACATGGCGCAATTTTTCACTGTAGCCGCCGGCCTTAAAAGCATCTTTGATTGCGGGTGGTGTGGGTTCGTCGTCACGAGGCATTGCCCAGGTCGGCGTGCGTTGAAATACCGTCAGAGCTGCAACGTCATCCACAATAGACGTGATGACCTGAGCTGCAGAAGCGCCGGTGCCGATAATGCCTACGTGCTTACCCTTTAGATCTACATCGTAGTTCCACTTTGCGGTGTGGAAGCTGGCACCGCCAAACGTGTCCACCCCCGCAATCTCTGGCATGCGCGGACTCGATAGGGGGCCATTGGCACAGACCACGTGCGCAGCGAGTATCTGCTCTGCTGCGCATGCATTTTTTGTGTCCCAAGTGTTGAGCTGCCAAGTGGCTGTGTCGCGGTATTCAACGTCCAATACTTTGCGTGAAAAGCGAATGTGCTCACGAATTTTGCAGTGGTCGGCAAGTAAGTTCGCGTAATCTGCTATTTCACTTTGGTTAACGTATTTCTTTGATGGGATAAAACCGGTCCTGTCGAGGAACGGCAGGTAGGTATAGGACGGGACATCACATGCGGCTCCAGGATAGCCGCCAACACCGCCATGGCTCCATACGCCACCAAGTCCCGCGCCCATCTCAAGGACGCAGAAATTTTCTACCCCGGCCTCGCGCAAAAAGTTCGCACAGAGTAGGCCGGAAAACCCGCAGCCGATGATTGCAACGTCGAATTTGTGTTCCATGATAGTTCCCAGATTTGGATAAAAAATTCAGCGCTTACCCTAGTCGCTTCGACCCTAAAAATTCAATGTTGACTGGCGAAAGTGCAGCAGTTTTTCTTGGAAATGTGCCGACCGGACGGCGGTAACTTTGGTTTTTCTGGCCGAGCAT
>DEBN01000065.1:0-2787 GCA_002348825.1 Gammaproteobacteria bacterium UBA2955 | reverse complement strand
AGACGTGGTATTCATATGGCTGAACTTGCTGACCTGTACACCATTCGCGACCTATCGAAAGACTTTGATGTAACCACCCGAACCCTCCGTTTTTACGAAGAGAAAGGTTTGCTGGAGCCCGAGCGTCTGGGGAAAAAGCGCTTCTATTCGGCCGCAGACCGTGTGCGACTGAAGCTGATATTACGAGGCAAACGTCTTGGCTTTAGCTTAGATGAAAGCGCTGAACTCATAGCCATGTATGACCCCGAATCGAACAACGCGCCACAGCTGCAGGCGCTCATAGATAAGATCAGAGCGCAGCGTCAAAGAGTCGAAGAGCAGCGACGTCACGTAGAGGTGATGCTGCAGGACCTCAAGGATTGGGAACGCAGATCGCTGAAGGCATTTCGCGCGTTGCAGCGTGGAAATAACAATAAACAAGATTGAAGCATGTGAAGAGGGGCCGATGAATACGATCGACAGCGTGCTGAATTCCAAATCTCAGGAATTCATCGATAACGCAGAATTTATGCAGGGTCTGGTGGACGATTTGCAGCGTCATGTAGAGCGCATTGTTCAGGGCGGAGGCGAGCGTTACCAACAACGTCACAAGGCGCGCGGCAAGTTATTGGTGCGGGAGCGCATCGACGGTCTTATTGATCCGGGTTCGCCATTCCTCGAGTTTTCGCAGCTGGCAGCGTTCGATATGTACGGTCAGGACGATGTGCCTGCAGCAGGCGTGATAACCGGAATCGGCCGGGTGGCAGGGCAAGAGTGCGTCATCGTTGCCAATGATGCGACAGTGAAGGGCGGGACTTATTACCCAGTGTCCGTTAAAAAGCACTTACGTGCTCAAGATATCGCTCAGCAAAATAACTTGCCGTGCATTTATCTGGTTGATTCCGGTGGCGCCAATCTACCCAATCAAGACGAAGTGTTCCCTGACAAACAGCATTTTGGCCGCATTTTTTTTAATCAGGCCAATATGTCTGCACAGAATATTCCGCAGATCGCAGTGGTTATGGGTTCGTGTACGGCCGGTGGCGCCTACGTGCCAGCCATGGCGGACGAGGCAATCATCGTGCGTAATCAGGGCACGATCTTTCTCGGCGGACCGCCCTTGGTGAAGATGGCAACGGGTGAGGAGGTGAGCGCCGAAGATTTGGGCGGTGCTGATGTGCATGCGCGACAGTCCGGGGTGGCTGATCACTACGCACGTAATGATCACCACGCACTGGCGCTGGCACGCCAAGCGGTTGGTCGGCTGAATCGAGTAAAACCCAATGACATGGATATTCAAGCAGCGGTGGAGCCGGTTTATCCGGCCAGTGATCTGCTCGGCATCGTGCCCAGCAATATACGCAAGCCTTACGATGTAAAAGAGGTCATCGCACGTATCGTCGACGCGTCCGCCTTCGACGAATTTAAGGCGCTTTTCGGCACCACCTTGGTCTGCGGTTTTGCCCGCTTGTACGGCATGCCGTTGGGTATTGTGGCGAATAATGGCGTGTTGTTTAGCGAGTCGGCGCAGAAAGGCGCACACTTCATAGAGTTGTGCGCGCAACGCAAGATCCCCTTGCTGTTTTTACAAAACATCACCGGTTTTATGGTCGGTCAGCAATACGAGGCCGATGGTATTGCCAAACACGGCGCTAAGTTGGTCGCTGCTGTGGCCTGTGCCAAGGTGCCAAAGTTGACCCTGATTCTGGGTAAT
The DNA here is from genome assembly GCA_002348825.1 of Gammaproteobacteria bacterium UBA2955. Lineage (GTDB taxonomy): Bacteria > Pseudomonadota > Gammaproteobacteria > Pseudomonadales > Azotimanducaceae > UBA4421. The sequence goes on along the minus strand of DEBN01000065.1, from coordinate 1,094 downwards.
TCCTATGGCGCTGGTAACTACGGCATGTGTGGCCGTGCCTACGACCCCAACTTTCTATTCATGTGGCCGAATGCGCGTATCTCGGTAATGGGCGGTGAACAGGCCGCTGGCGTATTGGCTCAGGTGCGCCGAAGTCAGATCGAAGGTTCGGGAGGCTCCTGGAAGGATGCTGAAGAGCAGGCCTTCAAGCAGCCGATCCTTGATGATTTTGAGGCCCAGAGTCATCCGTATTACGCCAGTGCTCGGTTATGGGACGATGGCATCATCGATCCTACGCAAAGTCGCCGAGTTTTGGGGCTGGCGTTATCCGCGACGTTGAATCGTCGCATCGAAGACACGCGCTTTGGCGTGTTCAGAATGTAGGGAGAGCCCATGTTTAGCAAAATACTTGTGGCTAATCGGGGAGAAATCGCCTGCCGAGTCATGCGCACAGCCCATGCTTTAGGCATCCGAACGGTGGCGGTGTATTCCGACGCAGATGCCAATGCGCAGCACGTGCAGATGGCGGACGAGGCCATCTGGCTGGGAGCAAGCGCTCCCTCCGAATCGTACTTGAATGCGCATAAAGTCATACAGGCAGTATTGCGTAGCGGTGCCGAAGCAGTGCATCCAGGCTATGGTTTTTTGTCCGAGAACGCCGCGTTCGCAGAACTCTGTGCCGAGCATCAGGTCGTTTTCATAGGACCGCCTGTGCACGCCATTCAGGTGATGGGTTCCAAATCTGCCGCTAAGCAGGCGCTGCACTCTGCTCAGGTACCGATGTTGCCCGGTTATCATGAGGCCGATCAAAGCCTGCAGCGTCTGCAAGAAGCGGCCGACAGTTTGGGCTATCCGGTACTGCTGAAGGCTGTGGCGGGCGGCGGCGGCAAGGGAATGCGCCAAGTCCACAGTTCCGATGCTTTTGCTGCGGCGCTGGAGGCCGCGCGGCGCGAAGCGAAGTCCAGCTTCGGCAACGACGACATGCTGGTAGAGAAGTTCCTCCAGCAGCCCCGGCACGTTGAGATCCAAGTATTTTGCGACGCTCAGGGCAACGGGGTGTCTCTGTTTGAGCGCGATTGCTCGGTGCAGCGGCGCCATCAAAAAGTTATTGAAGA
>DEBN01000083.1 GCA_002348825.1 Gammaproteobacteria bacterium UBA2955 | reverse complement strand
CGCCAGCGGTTCGTGAGCAGCGCTCGCTATCAGGCCTATTTATTCGACCTAGACGGGACTTTGGTCGACAGCGTTCCAGATATCGACCATGCCCTGAATCATGCTCTGGCCAGCGCAGACCTACCGCCTGTTAAACAATCGCTAACCAGACATTGGATCGGCCACGGCTCGCGCACCTTGATTAAACAGGCCCTGGAACATCATCAAGCTGCTGATGATGAGGCGGCCATTGATCGACTCATCGACCCTTTTCTCGCGCATTACAAAGCTAATATCGCGGTGCGTAGCAAGATTTATCCCGGGGTGCACGCTGCGCTCAGCGCATTACAACAGCGCGGCCGCAAGCTCGCTGTAGTAACCAACAAATTGACGGAGCTCAGCGAACCGTTACTGCACCAAATTGGACTGTATAGCTGCTTCGATCTTATCGTTTGCGGCGACACCGCCGCTAAACCTAAACCCGCCGCAGACCCGATCGAACTGTGCCTAACGCACTTTGACCTCGCGCCAGAAGACGCTCTAATGGTCGGCGACTCTGAGACTGACGTTCGCGCCGCCCAAGCGGCGGGCGTAGATGTCGCCTGTCTACGCGACGGTTACAACCACGGGGTCAATGTGACGGATCTGAATCCGACGTATGTTATCGCCAGCTGCGCGGATCTGCCCCTGGATTGAGGCCAACGGCTGTTGCTCCACATCCTAAAAAATGCATGGTAGCCTTGCGCCGTCTGGTTTGTTGTCGCTGGGAATAGCATGTTCGGCCGAAAAAATTTAGCAAATATGAGCAAACGCTCGCTGGTGCGCTGGCGGCGCTGATTATTACTTCGCCACCTAACGCTCCGCTGAATTTTTTCTTACAGGCCACCTATGACTTCAACATCGCCCACCTATCGACGCGTTCCGATCGTTCATGAGACCCTCGCGGACTTAGACACCCCGCTATCGGTTTATCTGAAACTCGCTAACGGCCCATATTCTTACCTGCTGGAATCAGCGCAAAATGCCGGCGACGACGGCGAAAAATGGGGGCGCTATTCGATTATCGGCCTGCCTGCCCAGACCATCATCAAGATTAGCGGTTCGTTAATTGAGGTGATCAGCGATGGTGAGGTTATCGAATCGGTGCGAACCGACGATCCCCTCTCGTTTGTCGAGTCGTTCCAGAATCGCTTTGAGGTGGAAAACGTCGAGGGCTTGCCTAGGTTCTTTGGCGGACTCGTGGGTTACTTCGGTTACGACACCGTCCGCTACGTCGAACGCCGGCTTGCCGATAGTGCACCTGAGGACACACTCAATACGCCCGACATTTTGCTGATGGTTAGCGAAGAGGTGGTGGTTTTTGACAATATTCGCGGGCGCATGCAACTCATCGGTCTGGTTGATCCCGAGCAAACCGGCGCCACAGAGGCCATGCAGGTGCGTCTACAACAGCGTGCGGAGCAACTGCGACTGCCAATTCAAGGGTTGGAGCATGGCGGCAGCAATACAAAGGTTGAAGAAAGCGACTTCGTATCCGAATTTGGTGAAGATGCGTTTCAGGATGCGGTGGAAAAAATTCGCGAATACACACGCGCCGGCGATGTCATGCAGGTGGTACTGGCTCAGCGTATGTCGATTCCGTTTCGGGCTCCCGCCGTTAATCTATACCGCGCGCTACGCAGTCTTAACCCCTCGCCTTATATGTACTTTATGCATCTCGACGAGTTTCAAATCGTCAGTTCGTCGCCGGAAATTCTGGCTCGCTTAGAAAACGGCGAGATTACCAACCGGCCGCTAGCTGGAACGCGCCGCCGCGGCTACAACGAGGCAGAGGATCGCGCTCTGGAGGAGGAACTTAAGGCCGACCCCAAGGAAATAGCAGAACATCTGATGCTCATAGATCTTGGCCGCAACGATGTGGGACGAGTGTCGGTAGCTGGCTCGGTAAACGTTACTGAGCAATTTGTCATCGAACGTTATTCCCACGTCATGCACCTATCGTCCAACGTTGTGGGATCATTACAGCCCGGCAAAACCGCTATGGATGTACTCCGCGCAACCCTACCAGTGGGCACACTATCCGGCGCACCTAAGGTCAGGGCGATGGAAATCATAGACGAACTCGAACCCGTTAAGCGCGGCATCTACGGCGGCGCCGTCGGTTATCTGTCGTGGAGCGGCAACATGGATACCGCCATCGCCATTCGCACCGCGGTGATTAAAGACGGCAAACTATATATTCAGGCTGGCGGCGGCATCGTGCACGACTCGGTGCCGAGGTTGGAATGGAAAGAAAGCCTGAATAAAGGTCGAGCGATATTCCGTGCCGCGGCGCTGGCCGAAAATAAACTCATCGAACCAAGCAATACTCAGCGATGAAGGGACGCGCACGATGATTCTGATGATCGACAACTACGATTCATTTACCTACAACGTCGTTCAGTATTTGCTGGAGCTCGGCGCGCAGGTCGAGGTGCGCCGCAACGACGAAATCGACCTCGAAGGCATCTCTCAGCTAAACCCGGAAAAAATCGTTATTTCACCAGGCCCGTGCACGCCCAATGAAGCCGGTATTTCTATGGCATGTATCGAACGCTTTGCTGGAGAGATTCCGATTCTCGGTATTTGCCTCGGCCATCAAAGTATTGGCCAAGTGTTCGGTGGCAAAGTTGTTCGCGCGAAGGCGGTGATGCACGGCAAAACATCACCCATCCATCATCGTCAATCTGGCGTGTTCCGCGACTTGGCCGGCCCGTTTACCGCTACACGCTATCATTCGTTGGTGGTGGATCACGATTCTCTCCCCGAATGCTTAGAAATTACCGCTTGGACGGAAACAGACGGGCAACTGGATGAAATTATGGGGCTGCGCCATCGTGA
>DEBN01000149.1:4361-12154 GCA_002348825.1 Gammaproteobacteria bacterium UBA2955 | reverse complement strand
GCTGTAACACGCACACCGCGACTGATGACGACCGTGCCGGTTCGCGAATTAACCACAACTTTGGCTCGCGGTTCGCCGGGCACAACATCGAGGTTTTCTATCAAACTGAGAAAGCTGACACGCGCCGACATGTTGTCCGGGGCAGCAACAGCAATCGACCGGCCGTCCATAGCCATGGCGGTACCTGCGCCAAAGTTTTCGTTGATGGCATCCGTAATTGCCGCCACCGTCGTGAAGTCTGTTTGCTGGGTATTGAAGACCAGATAGTCAGAGGTCTGAAACGGCGTTTCGACTTCGCGCTCGACAATCGCCCCACCCGGAATACGCCCGGAAGTCGGCACGCCGATCTTGATACTAGAACCCGCCGCATTGACATCGACACCGGATACCGTGAGCTGGCCTTGCGCTAGCGCATAAATTTGACCATCGCTACCGCGCAATTCGGTGAGAATCAAACTGCCGCCCATGAGACTAGTGGCCAGACCTGCGGTAGCCACGTTAACGTCGATCTGTTGGCCTGGCTTGGCAAACGGAGGTAGCGTCGCCGTCACCAGAACCGAAGCAACGTTGTCGAGTTTGGTCTTGTCGTACGCCAGATTGGCAACGCCTTGACTAAACAAGTCATAATTTGAAATCGGCCCATCGACCTCAACGCCAAGACGCTCGAGGGTCGCTTTTAAACTCTGGGCCGTGAACGAGATTTTGTCACGGTCGCCAGTACCCGCCAGACCAACAACAAGGCCGTAGCCCACTAACTGGTTGGAGCGCGCACCCGCCAGTGTTGTTAAATCTTTAATCCGATCTGCCTTTGAGACCGCTGGCATCACCATCGTAGATAGCATCAGCGCACTGCCCAGCAGTAATTTTGGTATGCGATAAGTTTTCATTAGAACGGCCACACTTTATTGAACAACTGGGTACCCCAGTTAACTTTGGAGAAATCAGCGAGGTCGCCCGTGCCTTGATAAGCAATCTGAGCGCCTGCAATTCGCGAGCTCAGCACCGTGTTGTCGGGCTGAATGTCTCGCGATGAGATAACGCCGCTGAGACGAATGGTTTCACTGCCTTCACTCAACGACAGTTTTTTCTGACCCTGAATGACGAGATTATTGTTTGGCAACACCTGAGTAACCATTACAGCAATCGCGCCATTTAGACTGGCGGCCTGATTAGCAGAACCAAAACCCTTTGTTTCGACTGCCAGATTATCGAAATCCTGGGCGGCAAACGGTGTATTCAAGGGATTTTTCAACAGCGCCTGTAGCCCCTTCAGGGTTGCATTATTGCCTTCTTTAGTCGCCTCGAGGCCACTGCGGCGCTGGGCCTGTGTGGATTCGGTCAACACCACAGTGACCACGTCGCCAACACTGTATTCACGCTTGTGACCAAATAAGCGGCTGCTGCTCTGGTCTAAAAAAATTGAGCCAGTAACCGCGCGAGGCGCTACCGGAACGGCAGGCACGACCGGCACATAAGGGTCTACAACAGCCCGGTCGGCCGGCAATGTCGTCGTGCAGCCGGCAACGAGTACCAGACCGAACAATGAGAATTTAAGATTCATTAAATCTCGCCTTATAAGTTGTTGTTTAAGAAGCGCAGCATGGAATCCACCGCCGAGATCGCTTTGGAGTTCACTTCGTAAGCGCGCTGGGTTTCGATCATCGTGACCAGCTCTTCAACTACATTTACGTTTGACGCTTCCAACATGCCCTGGGTTATGGCACCCGCACCCTGCTCGGTGGGGTTAAGCAAAATCGCTGCGCCACTGGCGGCCGTTTCGCGGAATAAATTTGCCCCAAGCGCTTCAAGCCCTGAGGTATTCACAAAACGTGCTAATTGGATTTGTCCGAGCTGCTGCGAGCCGCCGCCATTCGCCAACTCCACAGACACTGTGCCGTCACGGCCGACGCTGATGGAATTCGCTTCCTGAGGAATGATTATGGCCGGTTGCAACAGCAAGCCGCCGGCGGTCACAAGTTCACCTTCTTCAGACAACTTAAAGCTGCCGTCTCGCGTATAAGCTATGCTGCCGTCTTGCTGCAGAATCTGAAAATGACCTTGGCCCTCAATGGCCATATCCAGGGCATTCTCAGTAGAAATCATGTTGCCCTGGGCTTGGATTTTTTCCGAAGCGACAACTCGCGTTCCTGTTCCCAACATAAAACCCGTTGGCGCTACGCTGTCCGCTCCGGTTTGGCCGCCGGCCTGGGAGATATTGAGATACAACAGATCTTCGAACACTGCGCGATCGCGCTTAAAGCCCACCGTATTTACGTTTGCCAGGTTGTTGGCGATCACGGTCATTCGGGTCTGTTGAGCGTTAAGTCCGGTTTTTGCGACGTAGAGTGAAGCGTCCATGCTTGTATCCTCTTATTAGGTTATTCGTTACTGAGCTACGCTAAGCGCATCAGACTGGAATTTGACTCGCCAAGTTCGTCAAGGTCTTTGACCAGCTTGATCTTCATTTCAAAACTGCGCATGTGGTTCATGATCTCGACCATGATTTCCATCGCGCTTACGGTGCTGCCTTCGACCACGCCAACACTCAGCGACACCGGCTCCGGGCCGGTCTCGAAGTCGCCAACAGGTAAACCGGCAACAGCAAACAGGCCGTTTTCGAGCTTAACCAGGTTCTGCTCGCTGGCGTCGCGCAGCATGAGACGCCCGACCTCGGCCTGTTCAGCCACCTCTTGAGCTGGGTCGAGGGCATACACAACCCCCTCTTCGGAAATCGAAATGACCTGGTTTGGCGGAATCGCAATGGGATCGCCGTTATCAGACGCCACCAGCTTGCCCGACCCCAGAGTCAATTGATTCTCGGTATTTATCTTTAAGTCGCCGCGCCGGGTAAAGTTCACCTCGCCTTGGTCATTGATCACGCCCAAAACGGTATCGTTGTTCAGGTACACGTCCAGGGAGTTGCCCGTATAAATCTTTGGCCCTTCCTTCATTTCAACGAGAGTGGTGCCTAGCGTCTCATCGGTGCCGTCTTCCGTTACGTTGAACTGTTCGAACGCACGCTTGAACCCCAGAGTAGAGACGTTGGCAAGTTCGTGAAACATGTGTGCTTCGCGGGCGCGCTCGATTTGAACGTCCGATACCAGTGTTACGATACTTTTATCCATGATGGGGCCTCTAAATTACCGCTAGATATTCAGAATCGTCGACGTCAACGTCGATGATGTCTCGATGGCCTTTGCGTTGGCCTGGAAATTACGTTGCGCCGTGATCAGCGCGACGAGTTCTGCTGTAAGGTCTACATTCGAGCCCTCTAATGCACCGGCGCGGATCGAACCGAAGTTCGCCGAACCCGGCTCGCCGAAGGTAGCGGCTCCGGAATTTGCGGTGCCCAGAAAGCTGGAGTCGCCGCGCTGATTTAAGCCGTCCGTGCTAGGGAAATTCGCGAGCAGCACCTTGCCCAGGGAAGCCTGACTGCCGTTGGAGTAGCTGGCAACGATAAGTCCATCATCGGCGACATCTAAGCCGACCAAATTGCCCTCGGCTGCGCCATCCTGAGATTGCCCCTTCAAAGCAAAAGATTGGTTATATTGCGTGGTCGAGCTAAAGTCGATCGTCAGATCGAGCGCGCCCTGACCGCCGGCAAGAAACGCGGTCTCCATAGCAATACCGCCCTTTGGTGACACCAGCTGACCCGAGGAGTTGAAGGTTAATTCACCTTTGTCCAAATAAATCGGTGACCACGCGGGCAGTCCGTCAAACCCGGTCGGATCCTCCGTCTCCTCACCAAACTGGTCAATGAACTGGTTCACCGGTACCCCATCGACGATTTCGGTGGCTTGCACGGGCTGAATCCAGCTCGATGTCTCGCCCCGCGCCGATTCGGTACTGGCAAGTCCCCAGATCGCATCGCCGGATACCTTTACGAAAGAGTTTTTGCCCGTTGTGCCACTGGTGAATACCAAGCCATTGGTGGTGACATCGTAATCCACAGACAGGCCAGATACCGAGGAGCCGTCCGCTGTAGCCAGGGCATTTATCTGCCGCTCTAACTCAGCGGTGAACGCATCCATGGTGTAACTCGCACCAATCGGCACCTCGATAATGCCGCTGATGCCGTCCACCGTTACGTTGAAACGGTTATTGTTTTCAGTGACGGCAAAGACATTGTCTACATTGATCCCGAGCGGAGAACCGTAGGCCGTCGCTGGTGTTGACGCTAACCCACGTAACGCCACATCAGAGGCCTCTACCGATAGCTCGGGCTCCACTGCGGTTACTGCAAACCCTAAAAAGTTCGCTGACACATCGTTTAGATCAGGAGCGGCATCGGTTCCGACGTTAAAATTCAAGCTGATTTCCGAAGAGTCGCCGGTCGTTCCTGAGGCGAATGCGAAACTTTCGGTCGCATTGTTATAGCTGACCGTGATGCCAAATCGCTGATCTGCAACGGGCCGCTGAAATTCGCCGTTGGGAATAACCGCTAAACCCGAAGCGTCGACGCCATCCTCATCGATCGCAGAGGGAAACGTGCCAAGTCCAAATAAAACATTGTCGCCGTTGGGTCCGGCTTGCAAAGTAATTTCATCTGCGGCGTTCGTTGTTTGGTAAGCAAAATTTCGCGCGACGTCATCGTACGAGACCGTAACGACTCCCGCGCCAAGAGCCGCATCAACTTGTGCCTGAATCGCGTCGACCACCTGTTGCTTTGAGGCGGTAAGCTGCAGCTCTGGCGTATTAAATACCAGCCCGAGGTCGACATTGACGGGTGTATTCACCAGACCCTGTGCGTGATTAATTACAAATTCACGGTTTGCCGGCGCCGACAGATCGAAAAATCGGTCATCGCCAAACTTGTCATTGAGTTGGGTCTGCATGAATGCGGCAAGCTCCACGCCGGTGTATTCACGGTCTTCTAGGGCCAGCTCGGAAAGATCCAAGGTAACCGGATTACCGGTATTGTCGATGTCTACCCGACCAAAAGCAGCCAGCTGGGCTGGCGTGAAAACAGCTTCGGCGGCAGCGAGGTCCTGAAAAAAGTTGAATCCCTGACCAAGACCTAGCGCATTTGGTGTTGCCGCCCCTTCCAGACTTGCCGGTGTCGATTCCTGCACCGCGGAAAGGTCGTCGAAGGTGAACTTCGGCGTTTTAACCGGCTGAACTTCACCCGCTACTTCACTGAAGGGTTTCAGTTCCCCGTATTGGTTCACGTATAGAGGTTCGCCCGCTTCGTTCTCGGCCTGTTGAAGTTTAGGCTCGAGAACCTGTCCATCGATAACCACATAGGTTTGCCATTTACTGGTCGGCTGGTTAACCATGTCGTTATACGTAGAACCGCCCAGACCATTTGCCTCTGGATTGCCGGTCTTAACGTAATAAACCGTTGCCGAATACGCGGTTCCGCCAGCGTCGTAAACATCAATTGCCGTCGATTTGTTGTAGGTCGTTGCGTCGTTCTGATCGAACGGCGCGTTAATAACCGGCGCATCTGAAGGCAAATTCAGATTCAATTCGATTAAAGACGTCTCTCTTGCGTCGCCGATGGTGGCCGGTGGAATAGTCAGCACCCCTAGCGTATCGCCGACCGCATTACCCACCCCGTCTACAGCCGACACCAGCAGGGCCTGGCCGGACGAGTTCACTACATTGCCCTGCTCGTTGAGCACAAAAGCGCCACTGCGAGAGAAAATATCTGTTTGTCCATCCGCAGACTTAAGCGGAAAAAATCCATCGCCCGATATAGCCAGGTCCAGCGTGTTTGACGAAAATTCAATGCTGCCCTGGCTGAACTCCTGGCGAATGCCCTTGAGTGCCACACCCTGGCCAACTCTACCGGCCGAGTTTTGCAGCGGGCTGCTGGCAAAAATATCACCAAAAGACGCCTTAGATTTCTTAAATCCCGTGGTGCCCACGTTGGCGATGTTATTACTGGTTACCGACAGCTCCGTATTCGCTGCGCGTAACCCGGTCAATGATGTAAAAAATGACATTTAGTTTTCCTCTTAGCTATTGCGCAATACGCTTAACGTTTTCTAACAATATGGGTTCGCCTCCGGCGAGCTCTAAGAAGGCCTTACCGGAACTCTGATCCCAAGAAACGCCGGTTACGCGAGTTGCGGCAAATGAATCAACCGCCGCGCTTTTGCCATCGCGAACCGCCTGAGCAATAAAGGCGTAACGGCCCGGCTCTGCGGCCTTGCCGCCGAAGTCTCCGCCATTCCAGGCAAACGGCACTTCGCCGGCCATTTGTGGTCCAAGAGACATCTGGTTAATTAGCTTGCCGCTGCGGGTGTCGACGACATTGAGCACAACATCGTCCGCAGCACTGTCGAGCTGCAGGTAGCCTTCTACGGTTTCACCGCCCGATTGTTCAAACGCGCCGTTTTCCATAAACACGCTCTTGCCGATAAGAGCGGCACCACGCATAAGGCCGTCGCCACGCTGATCAGCGACGAATTCCTGCAATGAATCCGACATAGAGGTGGTGGCTTCAAGAGTAGAAAACTGCGCAAGCTGGGCGATAAACGCCTCATTTTTCACCGGATCCAGCGGATCCTGATTCTGCAGTTGGGTAGTAAAGAGCTTCAAAAATGCATTTCGGTCCAACTCCGAGGTCTGGCCGGCCGCTTGGGCCTGAAGGTCGTCGGTGGTTCTAATGCCGCTGATATTTGTAAGGTTCATTAACGCCGCCTAATTATTTTCTGAGAATTTCTAGTGTTCTACTCGCAAGCTGCTTGGCTGTATTCATCGCTTCGATGTTGCTCTCAAAAGCCCGCGAAGCTTGGGTTATTTCCACCATTTCCAGCATTGAGTCGACATTCGAGGGATAGACAAAGCCGTCTTCGTCGGCCAGCGGGTTATCCGGCTGATACGTTGCCGGCACCACTTTGTTGTCATCATAAATTTCGTTGATGCGAATACCGCCTGCCGTTTCGCGTCGATCGTCGCGCACCTGGTGCTGTAAGATCGTTGCAAAATTCACTCGCTTAGCTTTGTAAGCAGACGCCTGATCACCGGCCAGTACATCCGAGTTCGCAATGTTCTCTACCGCTAAGGCTAGGCGTTTCGATTGCGCGTCCATCGCGCCGCCAGCCATGCCAAAAATATTCTCTAAACTCATGGGTTACTCCTTTACCGACCGCCGCTTAACGCAACAGGTCCAAAACCATTTGGGTCATTTGATTAGCTTGGCCAAGCATGGATGTGCCGGCTTGCTGCAACACTTGAGCTTTGGCAAGACGCGCCGATTCCAACGCGAAATCCGCATCTTCTACGCGCGATCGAGCCGCTTCAGTTTTTTCGGAGACGTTAATTAAATTGTCCATGGTGTAGCTGAGGCGATTGTCTATCGCGCCCAGATTGGCGCGCATGCGCGCGACGGTGTCGAGCGCCGCATCGGCAATAGAAATCGCAAGTCCTGCCCCAGCTTGGGTAGCGACAGAAATGTCGGACACTTTACTTAGGGTCGCAGTGCCGGTTACGAAGTAGCCTATACCTGTGCCCTCGGTTCCGGGTGTATTCGCAGCTAAGGCTTCAGCTCCCCCTGTTGGGTCGGTCAAAGTAAAGTCGCCGAGGGTTGGCGTGCCTGTAAGTACGACTTTGTCGTTACCATCGATGGTCGCAGTAACTTTGCCGACTAAAGCAGTTGCATCTATTGCGGCTTGCCAGCCAGCTGCGGTCGCGGCCGCAACGGCTACAGTGATCACCTCTCCAGTATTCGCAAGGGTGATCGTGAAATTTCCAGTTCCGACAGCAGCTTTAACGTCTGTCGTAGTTTTTATGGCGGCCGTGTTAGTAGAGTCGGTGCCCGCCTGAGTAATCGTGAAGGGGTCTGA
>DEBN01000149.1:781-3963 GCA_002348825.1 Gammaproteobacteria bacterium UBA2955 | reverse complement strand
ACCGCCGTGCCCACCGTTTCAGTACCCGCGTAATCCATTTTTTGCACGCTGAGATTGGTTCCAGCGGCGTCATTTTCGATCGTGATATCGTCGCCATCATTGTCGAACATCAACACTTTGCCGTCGGCAGTGGATGTCGCCGACACTCCAGTTGCACCCGCGACACTATTGATTGCGCGGACGGCGTCCTCTACCGAGGCACTCGAGATGGTGAAATTTCCAGAGCTCACGCCGTTAATCTTTATCGCGTAGCTCTCTTCATTGGCGTTGCCTGATGACAGTTGCAGGTAAGTCTGTGCGGTCGCCGAGACGGCCGTTTGCGACGTCAGCGCATTAATTCGATTGGCGGTTTGCTTGGCCGAGTCAGCAACAGCGGCGGTGGTGATCGCTGTACCTAGCGGACCCACTATGGTGAGGTCCTCGGCCACGGTAATGCCATTAACAGCCGGCGTTGCCGCCGCAGCCGCAGCCGCGGTGCCGTTACCGGTATAAGTGAACGCGCCAATTTGATCCGAGGCAATGGAGGGGACGCTGATCGAAAGCCGTTCGCCTTCTTCCATGCCAAGTTGAATGGTCTTGTTAACAAAGGTACCGTCGAGGATCTTTTCACCGTTGAACTGAGAAGAAGCCGAAACGCGGTTTATTTCCTGAGTAAGCTGATTAACTTCCTGCTGTAAAAATGAACGGTCGCGCGACGAGTTAGTAGCGTTTACCGACTGTACCGCCAATTCGCGCATACGCTGCAGCATGTCCGAAATTGTATTCAGCGCGCTTTCGATAGTTTGCGTCATCGCCATGCCGTCACCGGCATTCTTGACCGCCATGTTCAAGCCCTTAACTTGGGCCGTCATACGCTGGCCGATAGCCAAACCCGCGGCATCGTCTGCGGAACTATTGATCTTGGACCCGGTAGCCAAGCGCTCCATGGCCGTCGCCAGTTCGTCACCAGTCCCCTCTAGCGCGCGCTGCGCGGTTATCGATGCAATGTTCGTGTTAATAACTAGTGACATGTCTCAGTACCTTCCAACGTTTATCCGTAACAAAAAAATTAATTGTTTATGCCTATTCGCCACGCAACGCGCGGCGCAGGCCGCCCACACGCGATTCTAAAAACTGCAGTGTCGCCGCATAGCGTGTGGACTCTCGACCAAACTGCGCTTGTTCGTAGTTCATCTCCACCGTGTTGCCGTTATCAGATGGATTTACCGGCACTCGGTAGATGTAATTCAATTTCTCATCGGCCACGCCACCCAAATGCCTGTTGTGGGTGGGGTTAATGGATCCGTGCATTTCTTTGGCCATCATCTTTTTGAAGTCGATGTCTTTGGCTTTGTAACCCGCGACATCCGCATTCGCGATGTTCGATGAGATCATCTCCATGCGTTTCGAGCGCAGCTCCAGCGCCTTAGCCGTGGTGCCAAAAATGTCGTTAAGTGCGTCCATTACTGAAAACTCTGTTCTCGCTAAAGTTTGTTGCGTTGCTACCGATGACACTATTTGGGCAGTGGCCGCGGCGTTTGCAGACGTTCAAAGCAAGCACCGTGCCAAGTTGCAAGAACAGCTTCGCCATCACCAACCCATTGTCGGCAGAGCTCGGTCTGATAGGGCGTAACGGGCAGAGGTTTGTAAGCGGCGGCAGCCTTTAGCCGGTAAATGTGTGCCAGTGCGGCCGCCTCTGGCCGTACAGAAACTCGACGTTGCACTGGCGTTTGCCGAAATTAACGCAGCGCTGTCAGCTTTTTGACAAGGACCTTGCGTGTGCATCAAGCCGCAAACTGTTTATCCATGGCACAGGGCGTGCCACCTGAGCATGAGCGTATGTTCATTTCCTACGCAAACTACACGCTGGTGGGTCTCGCGGGCACGGCATAACAAATCGACAGGGCGGCTGGCATCGAATTTGCTTAAGCATCCTGCATAACACTAAATAAAGGCAATCTAAGTGCGTGCTCTTTTTCTCTACCCAAGGGCCTTGTGGCGTTTGTTCAACGGTTCGCGGCGACATGGCGATTTGCTGATCATTGGGCTGCTGGCCTGCGCAAACACGGCCGCGGCGCAGCAACCCAGAGCTATAAATGAACAGCCAAAACAAATACTGTTGCAGCAGTTACACGACTGGCTAAACACCCAAGCCGCAAATTCCGGTGCGGTAACTGGCATCAACGATAGGCGTTTCAAAGTGCCCTTTTGCTCCGAGAGGTTCAGCTTTAGTTTTAGCGACAACAGCAACCGAATGATTGCCGCCGAATGCTCTGCTAGCCGTTGGAAACGCCTCATCCGGCTGAAAACCGACAAGCCACCACTGGCCGACTCGACCAAAAATAATGTCTACGTCTACGAGTTGGGCGCATCCGTAGCTGCGGAGAAGCAGATACCGCGGCAACAACTGGTGCGAAAACAGAAGCCGAGCCGCTATGCCGCCCGAAACGCCTTGGATCAGCTACCGAAGGGGGCATTTTTCGCTGCGCGGAACCTACGCGCTGGCCAAACGCTCACTGCAGCCGACATCTATCAGGCCAAATACGTAGCGGTAGCCGACCAAGCGATCCCTGCTGGCCACGCCATATCTGAAAATATATTTAGTTTACAGTGGGTAACGCATAAGGTGCCGAAAGACGCTGTGACTAACTTGTCCGGATTTGAACATCTGGCAACCAATCGACTGATTCATGCAGGCGCAACATTGCGCAAGCGGGACTTGAAAAAAGCCAAGCTCGTGCGGCGCGGAGAGCAGGTGGTGCTATTGGCCGGTAGCCAACGCTACTTTATTGAAACCACGGCCACAGCATTAGAGGACGGATATTTCGGCGATCAGGTAAAACTCAAAAATATAGAGAGTAATCAGGTAGTTAGGGCAATTGTATCGGGTGCCGATCGCGCTGAAGCGCTGCGTTAACAAATTTTTCGAAAAAAAATCTAAAGCGGCTAAAGTTTAGCTGGTTGCAACCGACTAGCTAATTGTAAAATCCCTGCGAAGGGTTCTTGTGCATTAGCATAAGGGGTTAGAGCCACTGAGTGGCAGGTGAGGTAAGTATGGATGGCATAAATTCAGTCACAGGCAGCAACGTCGCTAGCAAGACAAGCGCTCCAGCGAGGGCGCCGTCAAATAATGCTGAGGTAAAAGCTCAAGCAACGCCTGATGCACATGTCGAAGTCGAATTAAGCGAAGACATTCGCGCGGC
>DEBN01000149.1:0-405 GCA_002348825.1 Gammaproteobacteria bacterium UBA2955 | reverse complement strand
ATCGAGGCCGGACGTTTCCCGCTGGATGCGAAGAAAATTGCAGAGAACTTTGCCGAGTTAGAGCGACTGCTGTAATACAGCGTTGACCAACGGCATTGAAACATTAGGGCTGCTCACCGAACTGGGTGAGCGGCTTACTGCCGTGTTGGAAAAAGAATTTTCTGCACTGGTAGAGAAAAATCTGGATCTGCTGGAATCGTTGCAGTCGCAAAAAGTAGCTTTGTTGACCGAAATCGAACAGACCTGGCAGGGGTTTAATACCGAGACAGTGGCTGACCAAACCGCGTTGGACGCTGTACGCGCTCTGATGGCCGACTGCAAAGATAAACACATCCGCAACGACCTATTGTTGCGGCGCCAGATGGAAACCGTGAAAACCTTACTCGCCACGTTGACCAGTCAATC
>DEBN01000056.1:8411-9247 GCA_002348825.1 Gammaproteobacteria bacterium UBA2955 | reverse complement strand
AAAATATAGTTTGGGTTGCCTCGGCCGCCAAAAGCGGAGGGGTTCAACTTAACAAAAGCCTTGCGCAATAAATCCCGCCGAATCGGCGAGCCGGAATACGTTTTTTCAATGATCAGGTCCAGGAATTCGCCTTCCTGCACAACATGGGTACCGCCCGGGCCGCCGCCGTCGCGGCCGCGCATTCGACCAGAGGGCAGTCGGGTTACCGCCAGCTCCAAATCGTCCACCAATCGCTGCAAAGCTCTGTCCAGTTCACTTGCGCCCTCTCGATCACCCGTGATCGGATTCACTGCACGCGGGATGCGCTTAGTTTTGGCTGCCGCCGCCGCAACCGGCGGGGCCTCCGTTTCAGCCGTTGGCTCAGAATCAAATTCAGGCTCGAGCTGGATGCTACCCATGGCACTGCAGCCCCCTAAACCCATTACTATGACTAATACCCAGACTCTCATGCTCAAAATCCTACTTATTCGAACCTACATAAAATCCATGCTCGCCAAAGGTACCGCAATAATCTCTGCACCTATGGCGTTTGGCAACGCGCCCGCAACAACCCGCAATGCCGCGTGCTGACGATTAACGCGTTCGACTTGGGCAATGGCGATCGACCTGATCGCAGCGTTCAGCCCGCGGGTTGCAAAACCACGACTGCTGGGCACGAGCAGGAACTCCTGCCCTGAAAATACGCCCAAATCTTCACCGCCATCGACCCGTAACTCGCCGCGAAAACTTGTGACATTGAGCTTCGAACTGGCGCGGCAACGAATCTGGTCCATCAATTGCGACGCAATCTCAGCCAACCGACCGTCGAGCTCTTGCAACAAATCCTGAGACACCTC
>DEBN01000056.1:667-8008 GCA_002348825.1 Gammaproteobacteria bacterium UBA2955 | reverse complement strand
AGTTCCGTCATCGCAAATTCTACGGTAAGTTCATTGCCCGCGTTGCGTAGGCTCGGGGCCAATAATGAGCGTGACGCACGCTGCCGCACCGCAACATCGACGTGTAGCGCTAAATCAGCTTTCTGCGCTTTTGGTTGCTGCATATACCGCGCGTAAACCGAACCGGCGGTGGGCGCGTCAACAAACGGGGCGGCGGCGGCGCGCAAGCTTTGTGACGCCATCAGATGTTGTATGACATGGCGTTGGGCCGCCTCAGCTATGTTGCGTGTGGCCACAGACGACGTCTGCCCTAGATGACCAATCACCGCTAAACGGCGCCTGACCGGCGAAGTTACTGGACACCCATACCAACTCTCTACCGCTGTGCTGGGCGCTTCAATAATCGCTGCTTCGGCGACGCCGAAGGCATTGCGATACTCGTTGACCCGCACCCGCTCTAAATTCAGGCCGCTGAGCAACAACACGTTTTCCTCTACCGCGCCATTGCCGTCTAACCACGCCTGTGTGCTCACATAAACCGAGTGGTCTAGCGCATAGTCCAATAGAGACGCTTTTATCGACTCCAGCCTCAGCGCTGCATCGATGGGCTCGTCCCCAGGGAAAAACTCGTCCGCGTTAAGGCTGCCAGATCCAATTGCCATCACAAAGGCGAAAAAGAGTGCTTTGCTGTTCATTACCATCGGTCTCCAACCCACCTTTCGCGTGAATCTCTGGCGCTAGCTTGCGTCTTTCTTAAACCAGTTCTTGTTGAACACGAATTCACGCTGCCCCGCTTTTTGCGATGCGTCTTTAGCCACCGCTTTAGTGACTGTGTCCGTTCGCCTCTCGCGTTTCACCGGATTGCGATAGGTGCTGACCAGCTCGTCGATTACCGTTTGTTCAAGCGCCAGCTTGGTTTCATAGGTTTCACCACCTAATGGTGTGATGCTGACCAAGCGCGAGCCGTAAACCAACCCTTGCACACGAGCGCGTACGCTTTCGTTCCTCAGCGCCAGGTCGCCCATTTGGCTTGCCGACTCTACATAAAGCCCATAAACCTGTTCGGTAAGGTTGCGATAAGCATCTAATTTGGACGCTCTTATCGCCATTAAACGACGCTGGGCATGGGTTTGACCCTTCTGCACATCGATTACCGCATAGCCGGTAGCGGTAATGCCGTCGACCTGCTCCAGCATAAGAGGCGGCACCGACGAGGGCGGTTGCGGCCGCAAGGGTTCAACCATTCCTTGGGTCGCACAACCGCTTAAACAACAACCCAACATGAATAAACAAAGGGCTGGGAACCGCGCTAATGATGAGCTCGTATTTTGCATTGTGTTTCGTGTCCTTAACGCATTGCGGTTGTGATCGGTACAAATTTAGAGTCGGCGAGGGACCCAAAAGCTTGAGCGACAGCACTGGATAACGGGCATATGCAATTTTAGGCACGCTTCCTGCAAAACCTCCGTCGTACGGTCGAAATGACCGCAAATTGACGTAAACCGAGCAGTCTAACTACGAAAATGGCTACCAGCGCATTCACAATGTCAGATCTTCGACAGTTAACCGAAGGCTTTCGGCCTTCTTCGCTGGCTGTGCCTGCGGTCATACTGCTTATTTTGACCATGCTCATTCTACCGTTGCCGGCGGTCATGCTCGACGTGCTGTTTACGCTTAATATTTTGCTGGCGCTGCTGGTCATTATGGTGGCTATTAATACGGCAACGCCGATGGAATTTTCCTCTTTCCCGACCGTTATATTGTTTTCTACCATGCTCCGGCTCGGTCTAAATGTGGCATCGACCCGTGTTGTACTGTTAGAAGGCCACACCGGCGGGGATGCGGCAGGGCGAGTGATCGAGGCCTTTGGCGCATTCGTAATCGGCGGCAACTACGTTGTTGGTTTTATCGTTTTCGCTATTCTCATGATCATTAACTTTATCGTAATTACCAAAGGCGCCGGTCGATCGTCTGAGGTAGCTGCACGCTTCACCCTCGATGCAATGCCCGGGCGACAGATGGCAATCGATGCTGATTTGAACGCGGGGGTTATTGATCAGGACGAGGCTAAGGCGCGGCGCGCGCTGGTGTCTCAAGAATCCGACTTCTACGGCACCATGGATGGCGCGTCGAAATTTGTAAGGGGCGACGCCGTCGCTGGCATTCTTATTTTGCTTATCAACTTAATCGGTGGCGTCACTATCGGCTTACTGCAATACGACTTGAGTTTCGATCAGGCAACTAAGGCTTACGTGCTATTGACCATCGGCGACGGCTTGGTTGCACAGATCCCCGCGCTCATACTATCGCTGTCCACAGCGCTTATCGTCACCCGAGTTACGACCTCAGAGTCTGCCCCAGAGCAAGCCGCCAACCAGCTCGCAAACCCGGCCGCCTTTTACATCGCCGGTTCCATTCTTATTCTTTTAGGCCTGATCCCGGGCATGCCGAATCTAGTGTTTTTGATTTTAGGTTCCTGCGCTTTGGGGCTAGGCTACATGTCGCGACAAAAACTTGCTCTGGCCGCCGCCCAAGAAGAGCGTGCAGCTATTGAATCGCCACAACAAGATGCCGGCGGCGCGCCCGCAGCGAAAGACCCCAATGATGTCGGCTGGGACGATGCCGCCCAAGTGGACGTGGTCAGCCTTGAGTTGGGTTACGGTCTTATTCCAATGGTAGACGAGGCCAACGGTGGACGTTTGCTTAATCGGATTAAGGGTATTCGCAAGAAATTGTCCGCGGAAATGGGCTTCCTGTTGCCGTCTATTCGAATTCGCGACAACTTAGATAATGCACCTGACAGCTACAGCATCATCATCAACGGTTCGGTTCGTGGATCAGGCACAATCGAATCGGGGCGAGAAATGGCGATTAATCCTGGCAACGTGCTCACGCAAATTGAAGGCACACCAGCTAAGGAGCCTGCGTTCGGCCTCGACGCCGTGTGGATCGACCCGGCAGACCGAGAATACGCACAAGCCAGCGGCTATACGGTGGTGGATCCGGGCACGGTTATTGCCACGCACTTAAATGCGGTTATTCAGAATAACGCTGCCGAACTTATGACATTCGATGTGGCTCAGGAGCTTCTCGACCGCATAGAGCAAACATCGCCTAAGCTAATCGAAGACCTCGTTCCAGAGAAGCTGTCTTTAGGCGCGGTCGTGCAGATCCTGCAAAATCTTTTAAACGAGTCGGTGCCGCTGCGAGACATGCGCACTATTCTTGAAACACTCGCCGGCGAGGTTTCCCGCACCCAGAATCCACAGGCCCTAACCGCAGCTGTGCGCCCGAAACTTGGGCGTTTGATCGTGCAACAAATCATTGGTGGCGAGGAAACTCTGCCCGTGATGACATTGGAGCCAGACCTCGAGCAACTGCTGAATGAGCTCGTAGGACGCAGCGAGAACACAGAAGAAATAGCGCTAGAACCCAATCTTGCCGACGGCCTGTTCCAATCCGTTAGAGAGTCTGTACAGCAGCTCGAAGACCAAGAGCTGCCCGCTGTCATTGTCGTGTCACCCTTAATACGCCCCTGGCTAGCGCGCTTATTGCGACGCGTAACTAAGGATCTAACTGTGATGTCGTATGTGGAAATTCCTGAAGATCAGGCCATTCGCGTGATCTCTACCATTTCAATTAATCGAACCGGAGAAAACGCCGAACCCGCGGCGGTGTAATCCAACAACCTGAGGACCAGGCATGGAACTTAAAAGATTGATCGCCGAAGATTCCAAAAGTGCGCTGCAAAACGTGCGTTCAACCTACGGCGAGGACGCACTCATTGTCTCAACCAACAAAATTGGCACAAAGACCGAGGTCATCTGCGCCGTAGACTTACAGCCAGACAACGAACCGTTTGAGGAAGATCTCGCAACGACCGCACCCACGGCAACCCGCTCGGCAGACAGAGCGCCGTTTTCTGCAAGCCTTAGCACTGTGATGGACAATAAGGCGACCACCAGCGACCCAGAGCTCGCCAGTTTAGTGGCAACGATTCAGCAAGAGCTGCTGGAGCTGCGTGAATCCGTGTCGGCCCATGTGGAGGCAAACCCGCACGAACTCAACGCGGAGTCTGCTAACGATACCGGAACAACTCTTTGCGAGCGGGCCTTGCGACAACAGTTCGGAACTCTGCGCACAAAGCCGATGATCGAGCAGCGCAGTTGGGACGGTGCGCACCTGTTTGTCGGCCGCCCTGGTGTGGGCAAAACAACATGTATCGAAAATCTATTGGCGGCCGCTGCACAGGCGGTAGAAGAACCGCGAAAACCTTTCGCGTTGATCGCTTACAGCAATGATGCAAACCACTCGGACCTCGCTTCAGAACACTGGCTCAAGCTCGCGAAAATCAGCCAGCGCTATGGTATTCCATGCGCTCACGCCATTGGAGCAACCCAATTAAAGCGCTTGGTCGACCAATTAGGCGGACAGCACAATGTGCTTATTGATACCTGTGCGGAGCAGCTGCCCGAGCTGCAGGCATTACAGCAGGTGGCCGGCCATTTAAATATAGCCAGCCATTATTGTATCGGCGCAGATTTCTCGCCCCAGACCGTACACAGCGAACCGAGCGGGATCAGCGCTCTATTGCAGTCCACGATCATTACGCGCGCAGATCTAGCGGCTGAGCTCGGCCCACTATTTGCCGCCTTGGCCAACGCCCAGGCACAAATTTTGGCAGTGAGCTGCGATACGCAGGCAGCCCAACCCACAGAACAGTCCTCTTAATGGATAGACTCGCGTTAAACTACGAATAGAGTATTGCAAGGCCCGTTATGTCCGACCAAGAAAGACAAACTCAGGTGATCGGTGTCGCCAGCGGCAAAGGTGGTGTAGGTAAAACCACCATATCCGTTAATCTGGCATTGGCGCTGGTTAAACAGGGTAAGCGTGTGGCGCTATTGGACGCAGACCTGGGGCTGGCCAATGCACAACTGCTGCTCGGGCTTAATGCCCCATATAACCTCAGCGACGTTATCGCAGGCAGCAAAACCGTGAGCGAAGTCTCGATCACCCACGAGGACGGATTGATTCTAATTCCAGGCGCTTCGGGCAACGCGGACCTTGCCAACATCAACGCGTTGACCGCGCAATCCTTAATTCAAAACATATTTAACGAACACCGCGATCTCGACACCATCGTGGTCGACGCAGCCGCTGGATTGTCCGAGTCGAATTTAACTTTTATGCGAGCCTGCGAGCATCGCCTGGTTATTTTGCAAGATGAGCCGGCGTCCATCGCCGACGCTTACGGCTTGATAAAATTGCAGAGCAAAGAACAACGCATGGACAAGCTGTTTGTAGTACCAAACCGCGTGCCCTCTCAACAGGCTGGGCGGCAGCTGTTTAATAAAATGAACGGCGTGTGCATGCGATTTCTGGAGGAGCCGGTCAATTATATCCACTCCATAGAGGAGGACAGCGTGTTAACGTTGGCGACGCGACAGCGCGAGAATATTTTTAAAAACCATGGCCATAGCAGGTCCGCGAAAAATTTCACGGCGTTGGCGGAAGCCTTGGCAAGAAGCCCTGCAGAGTAATAGCATTGGTTTTGGGAGCATAAGTAGTAACCGTAATGGCTGACATAGACGCCTATAAAAAACAGCTGCTGGACGTCGACAGCTCTGTAACCAATCAGTACACACTGGTGAAGCGCGTTGCTTATCACTTGCGGTCACGGCTGCCAAGCAACATCTCCACAGACGACTTGGTACAGGCGGGTATGGAGGGCTTATTGCAGGCAAAAGCAGCCTTCGATAACAGTCGCGGAATTAATTTTGAGCTGTTTGCGAAAACCCGCATTCGCGGTGCCATGCTGGACGAAGTTCGACGCATCTCTTTCTCCACCCGCTCAATTATCTCAACCAAACGCGAACATGACGGCGTGGTCAGGGAACTCACCCAAACATTAGGCAGAGCACCCAAGGGTCACGAAATAGCAGCAAAGCTTGGCAAAACTCCAGAAGAATATGAGCGCGATCGGCTGTTCGCGGAAGGCGCTGATGTGGTGAGCAGTGACGCGGCACCGGAATATTACGAGGAAGTCGACGAAAGCCTGAGAAGCCCGGAACAGGCCCTGGAGCATTCTGAACTCATAGAAAATCTTGCGGGATCTATCGAGCAATTGCCCGAGCGAACCCAACAGATACTCGCGCTGTATTACCAAGAAGAAATGAATCTTAAGGAAATAGGCGCAATCCTCGATGTCTCGGAGTCCCGCGTAAGCCAGATCCTTTCCGAAACCGCCGGCAAACTAAGAGTGTTAATGAGTCGTTGAGACGTTCCCGCAGCCCGCTAGCCCGCGCCCTAGATTTCCTCTCACATCTACAACCAGCAGCTAGAGGGGGGATCTTCTCAATGTCTAAGCAAAACCACCCTAGCTCACACGATCTATAAGCTATGGAAACAAAGGCTTCCCCACCCGAATCCCCATAAGATAGAACGCAAGCGCGGTTTAACCCGCTAGTCGGTGTCTCCACCAGTCATGTCCGGCAAATTTCGTTCCAGACATTGTTCCTGAGTCTCTCCCTCCGAACAGTTATCGGCAGGACTGTTCTCGCCATCCGCGCATCCTGCCAAAAACCCCAATGCCATCATCGCTAAAAAAATAGTTCTCATACATGCCCTCCCTTTCGAGGCTTTAGGAACAAATCAAAGGCCTCTAAGCCACCCTCGGCGTTTGCCACCCGCGTCTGTCTCTACGACTTAGAGCGCCGCCAGAAAAATATGCGGTTAAAGACCCCAACGTGAGGGAGCAGAAATCAATAAAACCCCTGTTACCAAGGCGACTACTCACTCTCAACGTGAAAAAGTTTGTTGTAAATTCTCCACTCGTCGTCAACCTTTATAAAAGACAGCGTATCTAAAAAAGTTATGCCTATGTATTTATCTCTGATTTTTGCCAGCGCTGTCTTGCCTTCTGTCTCACATGAGAGGATTTCGAAGACCACAGGTTCGCCCTTTGCTTTTGGTGACGGTTGTTGAGATTCCACAAAACCTGCAAAGTCGTTGACGGTCATTTCCATAAAATCGTCATGCAGATAACCAACCACCTTCGCGCTGCCATAAAACGCTTGTTTTACTTTAGCGGGATCAGAGTCATTCATGCTATCGATATAAAGCTGAATTACGCTTTCAATTCGTTCTTTATCATTCATTGTTTTCGCCTTTGAGTTTTCTAAGCAAAATTACTTAACGATGACCAAGTTGATCTGCATGTAGCTTTTTATAGTCTCTTTGGCTCTTATCGATTAAGAAACCACCAATACATAACCATCATAAAGATGATTACGAACCACAACATGAAGTTATTATTTTTGGTCACTTTTCTGTCTTTGCTCATGGAGTTAGTACTCTTCT
>DEBN01000056.1:0-318 GCA_002348825.1 Gammaproteobacteria bacterium UBA2955 | reverse complement strand
CGATTTTAAAAGCCGGTACAACCAAATTTATTCAACCGTGACGGAGTGTTTTACATATGGGGTCTTTAATCTGCCCGCCAATCTTAGGTTTACTCTTACAGTAAAGACGACCAGTTTGGTTGGGAGACCTTATTCGATACACCAACACAAACTTGCCACCCAAATAATCTACCTTCGTAAAGAAAAAGGTATGACTTTCTCTGACATCGCGGAATGGTTAAACAAGAACGAATACACAACATCGAGAGGAAAAACCTTCACCAACCCCCACGCACATTCCATTTATACCAAGTTCTATAAGAGACAGGAACGATTCGG
>DEBN01000044.1:8040-8220 GCA_002348825.1 Gammaproteobacteria bacterium UBA2955 | reverse complement strand
GAAGAGCTACAGCGAAATTACCGCGACCCGCCGTGGCCTGCTGCTGATATCGAGCAACGGACCGGCGTTCAGGGGAAGTTAAAAAAACAACACAGAACATGCTAAGGTGACTTAAACAACTTAAGGAAAACGTCTTGCAAGCAAAAAAAATTGGCATAATCGTTGGCGCATTTTTCATCG
>DEBN01000044.1:7067-7662 GCA_002348825.1 Gammaproteobacteria bacterium UBA2955 | reverse complement strand
AAGTAGGGGTGGTCCGCACACTCGGCGCTGTACAGCCAGAGGCCTTAAAAGAAGGTTTTCATATTAAAAAACCATTCATCGACAGCGTCGAGCAAATCGACGTGCGCTTGCGTAAAGCAGAGAATGAAGCGGGTGCCGCCTCAAAAGATTTACAGGTCGTCCAGACTCGTGTCGCAGTACAATATTCACTGACCGCGGATGTGACCCCGCTGACATTCCAAAAAATCGGCCCGCGGGCGATCGTTGAAAGCACCCTGATCAATCCAGCGATTATGGAATCGGTCAAAGCGATCACGGCTTTGTACACAGCCGAGGAACTGGTCACCAGCCGCGCCGAAGTAAAAAACAATATCCAGAGTGCTATCGAGAACTTCATCAATACCACGCTGGAACAAAAAGGCGTCGCGGGCGCTCTGAGTCTGGCTAACGTCGCTATAACCGATTTTGATTTTTCTTCAGAATTTAATCGGGCAATTGAAGAAAAAGTAAAAGCCGAGCAGGAGGCGCTGAAAGCTAAGAACGAGAAACTACGACGCGTCACTCAGGCTGAAGCCGCCGCCGCAGAACGCGAACTGGCAGCGGATGCCGAAGCTTA
>DEBN01000044.1:0-6679 GCA_002348825.1 Gammaproteobacteria bacterium UBA2955 | reverse complement strand
CTCAAAGACAATCCTGAACTGATCCAGCTGCGCATCGCAGAAAAATGGAACGGTCAGTTACCTCAGGTCACTGGCGAAGGCGCGTTACCCCTACTTAACATCGATATGGTCCAGGGGCGCAAATAAGCACCGGTGGCAAACGCCAACTATTCATCGGTAATGACAACGCCATCGCGCACCAGCTGCGCGATATAGGCGTCGTCAAAGTCCATTGCGCGCAACACCGCTAAGCTGTCCGCCCCCACCTGAGGTGCCCGACTTGGCGGCCGCTTTGCCTCGCCTTTGATTTGAATTGGCGAACCTACGGTAAGTGGATAATCGCTGCCCTCTTCCCCTGTGGCAACAATAATGCCGTTGGCGCGCAGCTGCTCGTCCTCTATGACATCAGCCATGGTTTGAGCCTCGGCGAAGGTAACGCCTAAGTGCTCCAGTCGCGCAGCAATCTCGGCATAGGGTTGAGCCGCAAAGGCTTCACAGACCATGCGGTAAAAAAGCTCGCGGTGCTGCATGGCCCGAGCGATGTCAGCAAAACGCTCATCTTGTAACCAGTCTTTATGATTCAGTGCTTCGCACAATAGCGGATATTCCCGAGCCACATTAACAATCGCCAAGACAATGTAGCGATCGTCTGCACAGCGATAACAATCACCGAGCGGGGCCGGCCAAGTGCCCTTCTGCCTGCGCGAGCCTAAATCCTGACCGGCGATTACGCCCTGAATCGCCATGCCATTTGCCCATACGCCATTCGCCGCAAGCGATGTGCTGACATGACAGCCCTCACCCGTGCGCTCGCGCCGATACAGTCCGCTCATAATGGCGCCGAACAAGGCTGTAGCAGTGCTGTGGTCTCCCATACCCGGAGCAGGCAGTAGTGGTACCTGATCGGGATCACGAATCAATTCCATCATGCCACTGCGAGCCCACCAACCCGTAACATCAAAAGCGCGGCGATCGGCATCCGGCCCGGCGTCGCCGTAGCCAGTTATGTGGCCATAAATCAGTTTTGGATTCACTGCTTTAACAACCTCATAATCCAGCTTGTACCGTCGCAACTGATCAGGCAGAAAATTAGTCGTCATCACATCGGCTTGCGCAAGCAATCGGTGCAATACCCTCTGCCCCTCATCCTTGCCGAGATCCAGCGCCAGACTGCGTTTATTCCTGGAGGTCAGTTGCCAGTGGTACGGCACCGGATAGCGACCAACAAGCCCTCGATAACCATCGCCCTCCGGCGGTTCAACTTTAATAACATCAGCGCCATAGTCGGCCAAAATTGTTGCAGCTCCGGGGCCTGCTAAAAAAGTCGCCGCATCGATAACGGTAAGGTCCTCTAAAAAATAGCTCATAGCCCCTCCTTGAGCGTGCTCTAACAATCATTTTCGTGACGAGCAATCACTTCAAAAACATCGCCGTCAAGCCAAACAGAAAGGTGAATAGGTCGACAACAGACGTAGCAGTCCTCTATGTACTGCTGCTCGTTTTCTCCGGTATCGATCACCAGTTCGAACGCCTCGCCACAATACGGACAATCAATAGTCGTGCTGTCTGTGCCAAACCTCATACCGTCACTCTACTATTTTTGGTCGAGCATGATAGTGTGATCGGTTTTTCACCCATCCATATTTTTGTATTAACGGAATCTACAACGTGAGCGACACCCCTTTTTGGTATGACACTGCCCTGCAAATGCCCAACAATACTGCCCAAGTCACTGTAGCGGGCGCAAACATTGAATACGCGACCTGGGGCGAGGTAGGTAACCCCGGTATCGTGTTGATTCATGGTAGCAACGCGCATCTGGAATGGTGGCGATTTACCGCACCGTTCTTAGCCGATCGGTTTCGTGTCGCCGCCTTGGACCTATCCGGCAACGGCAACAGCGATTGGCGCGAGCGCTACAGCGGCGAACTCTTTGCTCAAGAGATCTGGGCCGTATGCGAAGCCGCACAATTGGGTGAACGGCCTTTTGTCGTCGGTCATAGCTTTGGCGGCTTCGCCGCGCTGGAAGCTGGTCATTACTACGGTGACCGTCTTGGCGGCGTGCTGTTTATGGACTTCACCGTCGCGCCACCCGAACACTATCTCGAGTGGGGCCTGCGAGTAGAGCGCGAGGGCGTGCAGCCCGGGCGCAAACTGCGCGTGTATCCAGACAAAGAAACCGCCATGGGTCGCTTTCGGTTGATTCCAGAGCAACCGGGTGTGGCTCCAGAACTGTTGCAACACATGGCCCATTATGGGCTCAAAGAGGTCGAGGGTGGTTGGACCTGGAAATTTGATCCTGCGCTTTTCGACTATATGGAGATGGGTGCAGACCAGCAGCAAAAATTCCTCGATATGCGCTGTCCAACAGCGCTTATGCTAGGTGAGCAAAGCGAAGACGAGGGCGCACTGTATGGCGACTCTATGTTTGAGGCGAGTGGCGGCTCCCTGCCTATGATCACCGTGCCGGGCACCTACCACCACCTCATGTTTGATCAACCTATTGCGGTGGCTATGGCCACCAAACTACTGCTGCTCGAGTGGTGTCGTGCCGCTGTTCGGTAACGCCAGCGCCTGCTTGATTTGCGCGTGCGCCTGCTCGTCTAAAGGGTGCACGCGCGCCAATACAATGAGCACCACCATCAAGGTCAAAGGTAGGAGCGTAAACATCTCGTGGATACGCGCCAACGTCTCTGGCGTTTGGGGCTGGTTAGCCATATAGCCGGCTGTGCCCAAGCCTAAAGCCACCCCTGCGCCGCCCAACGCTTTAGCGAGTTTTTGAAAGAAGCTCGCCATAGAATAAATCGAACCGTCAGCCCGAACACCATGCTTCCATTGCGCATATTCAACGGTGTCTGGAATCATCGCCCAGCCCAATACCGCGACCGGCGTGCCGCCCAACGCGATCAAGCAACCCCAAAAAAACACCCAACCCACAGCTTCTGGGGCCGTAATATAAAAACCCAAACAGGCGATAATCGTCAGCATCGCGCCCAAAACCAGCGCACCCGATTTTCCATAGCGTTCGGCCAAGAACGGCACGGACACCAAGCCCGCCAACATGACCAAAAGAGTCGACGCAAAAAACACAGAAATAAGGTCGGGACGCTCTAAGTAATAAATGAAGTAATACGCTGTGAGCGTCTGACGAATGGTAAAGCTGAGCATGCCACAGCAAAAAATACCTATGACGACCAGCAACGGCG
This sequence comes from Gammaproteobacteria bacterium UBA2955, assembly GCA_002348825.1. Lineage (GTDB taxonomy): Bacteria > Pseudomonadota > Gammaproteobacteria > Pseudomonadales > Azotimanducaceae > UBA4421. Next base: position 3,494 of record DEBN01000044.1, on the reverse strand, counting down.
GATTTAGAAACACCGCTCTAACACTTTGATTAAGTGCTAGATTTTGTCCTGAAGGCGGCGTTATACGCTCCTTAGTAGTGCGATAGGTAATGAGCAACAATCCTGTTGCGATAACCCCAAACACCAGCATGAGCGCTTGGTATCCCGCGGCCTGGTCCTCAAAAAGCTGCACGAACTCCGGCGTTCCCACAGACACGATAAATGCGCCGGAGAACGCACAGCCCATGCGCCAAGTCGACAGTTGTGTTCGTGCGCCATAGTCGTCGGTCAACGATGCGGTCAATGCTGAGTAAGGGATGGTCACCACGGTATACAAAACCCCGAACAGTAAGTAGGTGGTATACGCCCACCACAGCTTACCGCTGTCGTCGAGATCGGGAACCGTGAACGTCAGCACAGTTATTGCGGCGAGCGGCACGGCCCCCAGAATGAGCCAGGGTCGAAAACGACCGAATCGAGTGCGTGTGCGTTCAGCGAGCATGCCCATAAGAGGGTCTGTTACTGCATCTACAACACGCGCTAAGGCGATCACGCCCGCCGCCGCGGTTGCTGACAGACCCATAACATCGGTATAAAACAGCAATAGGTAGGTCATGACGGATATGAAATACAGGTTGATACCCAGATCACCTACAGCGTAACCGAGCGTTTCTTTAAGCCGCATCAGGCGATGACCCCCAGAGCTTGCAGGGACTCAATCTCATCAACGCCAAGGCCCAGTTCGGCAAGTACGTCTACGCCGTCAGCGCCGGCATCTGGTGCGGCGCAACGAAACCTAGGGGGATGCGGAAAACCAGATAAATTAATCGGCGAACGAACCAAATTTAGGTCGCCAAGTTGCGGATGCTCAGCGGGTTTCGCCATAGTCAGATGCTGTACTTGCGGGTCTTCAAACGCTTGACCAATGTCATTGATTGGCCCACAGGGAACGCCCGCGTCGTTCAAACGGTGCACGAGCTCTGCGACGGTGAGCGTCTGCGTTATTTGATTCATGTCGCGTTTGATCTGCTCGCGCCGACGCACGCGCTGGCCAACGCTCTGATAGTCTGGATCCTCAAATAGCGCTTTAGCACCCAGTGCATCACAAAAGCGCTGCCACATTTGGCCACCAAACGCCGCAATATTGACATGGCCATCCAACGCATCGAATGTACCCATGGGCACTTGAGTAGGATGATCGTTACCCTGCTGAGTCGGCACCTCTCCATCCATCGTATAGCGAGCACCCTGAAAATCTAATTTACTCAACATGGCTTCTAGCAATGAGGTATGCACCCACTGCCCTTCGCCGGTGCGTTCACGATGCAACAGCGCCAACAATATGCCCTGTGCTAGAAACATCCCAGCCGAAGTGTCTGAAATGGCGACGCCGACGCGCATAGGTCCACCGCCGGGTTCACCAGTAACCGACATGAGCCCGCTCATGCCTTGAATAATTTGATCAACGCCCGGGCGGCTGCGATAGGGCCCATCCTGTCCAAACCCGGAGATGCTGGCATAAATGAGCTTAGGGTTAACCGCACACAATGTTTCGTAATCTACGCCCAAGCGGAATTTCACATCGCTGCGAAAGTTTTCCACCACCACATCGGCGTCCATGGCCAAACGCTGAAATAGCTTTTGGCCTGCTTCGCTTTTTAGATCGATCGCCAACGAACGTTTGTTGCGATGCAGATTTTGCTCGTCCGAACCGTGTCGACCGCCGGTGACTGAATTACCTTGCGCATCCTTACGTGGCGGGGGTTCTACTTTAATGACGTCTGCGCCCCAGTCGGCTAATAAACGCACTGCCGTCGGCCCGGCACGCGCTATCGTTAAATCCAATACTCGAATGTGTTCTAACGGGCCTCGCATCATTTCCCCCAAGCGATCCTCTGGCGACCAAACCATAGCATGCGCTTTACCCTGAAAGGCCAGAGTCGCTATGATCCGTGCTAACAAGGAGACTATTATGGCGATCGAGTTGGAATATACACTGCCTTATGCTGTTGCTGACGTATGGCAGATAATTAGCGACCCTAGCCGCATCGATTGGGTCGCCGGCGTAGCATCCTGCGACTACGACGGTAAAGTCAGGCGCTTCAAAATGGACGGCGCAGGTGCGCTCGCAGAGGAGATTTTTAACATTGACCATGCGACGCACACCATTACCTATGGCGTTATCGAATCAACACCTCCGCTCGAGAACCACCGCGCGAGCATGAGCCTCAGCGAAAATCCTGAAGGGACCTTACTCACCTGGCACACAACTGTGGAACCTGTAGCGGTCGAACCTTTTATTAAACAGGGAATGGACGCCTCAGCAGCGAAACTCTTAGCGGTGCTTGCAAGCTGAACACGCAGTTATGAAAAAAACCGCTGTAATCCTGATCGGTCTAGGCCTTCTGGTGGTCATTTTCGGTCAGGCATACCTATTCTGGCAGGCCGAGCCGGAGGTTGCTCCTGTGGCTAACAACACCACATTGCGCAACACCGAAAGCGGCACCGTGGTGGGTTTTATCGACAAACTGGGCGCGCGCAGTTGGCAAGGCATTCCATTTGCTCAAGCGCCAGTCGGAGACCTGCGCTGGCGCGCCCCCCAGCCTCCGATACCAAGCGAGGCGACGATCGAAGCGCTTCGACCTGGCGCGTTGTGTCCACAATTCGAATCGCTACTGAGCGGCGCCGGAGAACAGGCACCGGCTGGTCAGGTTACCGGCACCGAAGATTGCCTTTACCTTAACGTTTGGTCCCCACCGAACGCGACCGACCTACCGGTGATGCTATGGATACACGGAGGCGGCAATACCATAGGCCATGGTGGAAGCTATAACGGCGCCGTTTTGGCAGCACAGCGCGATGTAGTGATTGTGACCATCAATTACCGGCTTGGAGTCTTTGGCTGGTTTAGCCATCCCGATCTGTTAACCGGCGATGCCCGAGACGACTCCGGTAACTACGGTACCTTAGATGTCATTCGGGCGTTGGAATGGGTCCGCGACAATATCGACGTTTTCGGCGGTGACCCAAACAATGTAACCGTATTCGGCGAATCCGCGGGCGCGTTGAACACACTTGCGATGATGGCATCGCCTTTAGCAAAGGGTCTGTTTCATCGGGCCATCGTCCAAAGTGGCGGCTTTAGCCCGACCAGTTTAAGCCGCGCACAAAATTACCGGGAAGATGGCGGTGATGCGTCGAGCAGCCGAGAAATCGTCGCCAAAATGCTGATCCAAGATGGCTTAGCGGAAAATCGCGAGGGCGCAAAAAAACTAGCACAGAACATGCGAATGACCGAACTGCGCGATTATTTATACGCGAAAACCCCCGCAGAATTTTTTGCCCAGTTATCGAACGGCGGTTTCGGCATGATCTCTCTGCCCGACAACTTTGGTGACGGTCACGTGCTACCCGACCTAACCACTAAGGAGATATTTTCTGATCCTGAAAAGCATAGCCGGGTGCCAGTAATACTTGGCAGCAACCGAGACGAACCCTCGCTATTTATGGTGCGA
>DEBN01000084.1:1415-14752 GCA_002348825.1 Gammaproteobacteria bacterium UBA2955 | reverse complement strand
GCGCATAGCTGCGTGCCCGCCGCTCCACTAGGACGAGCCCATACAGCGTAACCTTTTCGTAGGCGATGACCTCGCCGCGCTTGAGGCTCCACACAGGATCAGAAAAACTGCGCTTGACCAGATGCGCGGCATGGCTTTCCACCCATTTCGGCTCGATCCCCGCCACGCATCGAGCAAAGACGCGCCGGGTCTCCACCACCTCGGCGGCCACCAACCATTTGGGGTTGGCTTTTTTCAGTCCCGAGCCTGGAAAAATTCCCAGCTGCAAATTCCGCGGGCCCTGATAACGCCCGCGCTCTTGGTGCAACGCAATTTGACTCAGCGATCCGGCCACTACAGCCTCGTGAATTTGCCGGTAATTCGCCGGATTAGAATTAATAGAGAGCTTTAGTTGTCGGCAAACAGAGCGCAACTGCCGATGTATTTCGCGCCATTCACGCACGCGCATCGGATTTATGAAATTTTTACGCAGCTGCGTTTGCCAACCTCTATTCGAAAATTCCTCGCGCTGGGCCTCGATCCATGTCCAGAGCTTCAAATAGCTTAAGAAATCAGATTGCTCATCAATGAATTTTTCATGCGCCGCGTCGGCGGCGCCTGTTTTTTCCGCCGGCCGTTCACGGACATCCTGAACTGCCAGCGCTGACACAATAATCAGTAACTCGCTAAGACTGCCTAGCGGCCCCGCGGCCATAAGCATTGCCGCCAAGCGCGGATCCACAGGCAGACGCGCCATACTCCGGCCCAACGCCGTAATCTTGCTGCCGCGAAGTGCTCGCAGCTCCGTGAGCAAACGCAGCGCGTCTTTTATGGCCCGCGGTTCTGGCGGATCTATAAACGGAAATTTCGCAATATCGCCAAGACCATAGGCGTGCATCTGCAGCACTACAGACGCTAGATTAACGCGCCGAATTTCAGCATCGGTGTAGGCCGGGCGACCGCTAAAATCTGGCTCAGAATAAAGCCGATAACAGACCCCCGGGGCGATACGCCCGCAACGGCCTTGGCGTTGGTTGGCACTGGCTTGGCTGATGGGCTCTATCGGCAGTCGCTGGAGCTTAGATCGATAGCTGTACCGGCTAATCCGTGCAAAGCCGGGATCGATCACGAAACCGATATTCGGCACCGTCAGGGAAGTCTCTGCAACATTGGTGGCCAACACCACGCGTCGCTTCGCACCCTGGGGGTTAAATACACGACGTTGGTCGGCAAGAGACAGCCGAGCGTATAGGGGCAGGATCTCAAAGCGTTCGCCAAAAGCCATGCGCAACGCTTTCGCAGCGTCAAAAATCTCGCGCTCGGCAGCAAAAAACGCCAAGACATCCGGCGCGCGACCTGGTGGTGTCGCGTCAATGCTACGCAACACATCGACAAGTTTTGTCAGCGGATCCGAATCACCATCAACGTAGCGAGTTGTCACTGGGAAGGAACGCCCTCCGACTTCAATAACAGGCGCGCCCGAAAAATAATCAGCGAATCGCTGCACATCGATAGTCGCACTGGTAACGATCACTTTTAGATCCTGCCGCTGAGCGAGTAAGCGTCGCAGATACCCCAAAAGAAAATCGATATTAAGCGATCGTTCGTGGGCCTCATCCACAATCACCGCATCATAAGCGTTTAAATATCGGTCTTTACGAATCTCCGTCAGCAATAAACCATCGGTCATCACGCGCAGCAGTGACTGCGGATTACTGCGATCTGCAAATCGCACGGAGTAACCTACAGCTTCACCGAGCTCCGCCCCAACCTCCTGAGCAATACGTTGAGCAACCGTGCGGGCGGCGATCCTGCGCGGCTGAGTATGGGCAATGGCCCCCGCAATGCCGAGTCCGCTTTGCAAACAGAACTTTGGTAATTGAGTGGTCTTACCCGACCCAGTTTCTCCGGCGACGATCACAACGGGATGTTCAGCGATCGCGGACTTGATCTGTGTCGCCGCTTCGCTGACCGGAAGGCCAGCGATGGGGGTCAGGTCCAATTGCTGGGCCGATCGTTGACGTTGCGTCAGCAGAGTTTGCGCGGCGGTGACGCGGGCCGTTGTCGCGGAACCCGGCTTGGCGCCCCTCAGCGCAAAGTAGTCTCGGCGCATCAAAGTGTTTCGATCAAGACCACTCATGTGACCGCGTTAATGCTCCGACGAGAGAAATTAACCCCAGCGCGCGTTATTTTGACAGTTGGCTCATTCCTTCCTCGAGACCCTTAATCGTTAGCGGATACATGTTTCCGCCAACCAGTTCCTGGGTCATCATTACCGAAGACGAATACTCCCAGGTTTCCTGTGGTGTCGGGTTGAGCCATATGACTTTGTCGTAAATTTCGCTGAAGCGTCCCATCCAAGCTGCACCGGGCTCTTCATTCCAGTGCTCGACACTGCCGCCCGCATGCGTGATTTCATACGGTGCCATCGTTGCGTCGCCGACGAAAACAACTTTGTAATCGCCGGAGTATTTATTAAGTATTTCAAGCGTCGACAAGCGTTCAGCCATGCGTCTTCGATTGTCTTTCCAAACCGATTCATAGATGAAATTGTGGAAGTAAAAATTCTCCAGATGCTTGAACTCTGTGCGCGACGCAGAGAACAACTCCTCGCAAATTTTGACATGCGCGTCCATGGATCCGCCGATATCCAAGAACAGTAGAACCTTTACTGTATTTCGCCGCTCCGGACGCATTTTAATATCCAACATGCCGCCATTGTGCGCGGTTGAACGGATCGTGTGATCGATGTCCAATTCCTCTTCAATACCCGTGCGCGCAAATTTACGCAGACGCCGCAATGCCATCTTGATATTACGTGTACCCAGTTCGACAGAGTCATCGAGATTCTTGTACTGCCGCTCGTCCCAGACCTTTTTAGCCTTCTTTTTCTTACCCTTGCCCATGCCGCCGGGGCCATCTCGGCCCTCTTTATCGGCATTGCCTTTATCGCCGTCTTCGCCTTCCTCGCCCTCTTTGGCCTCAGCTTTTTCGGCCTCTTCTTTGGCTTTCTTAAACGCCTCGATCAACTTCTCCAAACCGCCCAGCGATTCGATTTGCTTCAAATCTTCCGGCGTCAATGACTTTTCAAATTCATGGCGCAACCACTCGTCCGGGATGAGACTCTCGAGCAGGCCATGCAGATCCTCAAGGCCTTTAAAGTAGGCGCTAAAAGCGCGATCGAACTTGTCATAGTTTTTTTCGTCTTTAACTAACGCAGTACGACTGAGTAGATAAAAATCATCTACATTGGCGTACACAAGCCGATGTTGCAGCGCAGAAATCAAGTCCATCAGTTCCCGGATTGTGACCGGAAGCTTGTATTTTCTTAGCGTCAGAAAAAAATTAATTAGCACAGTTTAACCTCGGCTGTCGCGTCGATTCATAAATGCCAGTCGCTCCAACAAATGCACATCTTGCTCATTTTTCACAAGTGCACCATAAAGCGGCGGTATAGCCTTGCTGGCATCCCTATTCGTGAGAATCTCATCCGGAATGTCGTCGGCCATCAGCAACTTCAGCCAATCGATGAGTTCTGATGTCGACGGTTTTTTCTTAAGTCCAGGAACTTTGCGCACATCAAAGAAAATTTCCATCGCTTCTTTGACCATGTCCTGCTTAACGCTGGGAAAATGCACGTCGACAATTTGCTGCATGGTTTCGCGATCCGGGAAGTTGATGAAGTGGAAAAAACAGCGGCGCAGGAACGCGTCGGGCAATTCTTTTTCATTATTTGACGTAATGATCACTATAGGTCGTTGCTTAGCCTTGATCGTCTCCCCAAGTTCATAAACAAAAAACTCCATGCGGTCGATCTCTTGCAGCAGGTCATTGGGAAATTCGATATCCGCTTTGTCGATTTCATCGATCAACAGCACTACGCGTTCTTCCGACTCGAACGCCTCCCAGAGCTTGCCTTTCTTAATGTAATTGCGAATATCATTTACCCGCTCATCGCCCAGCTGCGAATCGCGCAGACGAGATACTGCATCGTATTCGTACAAACCGTTAACCGCTTTAGTGGTCGACTTAATGTGCCATTCCAAGAGCGGCATTCCCAAGGATTTGGCTACTTCCACCGCCAACATAGTTTTACCGGTTCCAGGTTCGCCCTTAATCAGCAAAGGTCGCTCCAAGCGCACTGCAGCGTCGACCGCCATGCTTAGTTCGTCGGTCGATATGTAGGAATCTGTGCTATCAAAAATCATTCAGCGGCTCTCTTATCTTATGAATTAGTGTGAGTTATTCCCTACAAAGCAGAACTTAATAGGCCTGAAACAATACCGGACATTGGCGCTTCGCGCCCGCGTAAAGCCAGCTACTTTAATTGAGCACAACTGCTCCATGCAACAATGACGTTCATCGCTTCAGCGGGCGGCGTTGCCGTATGAGCGCCAAATCTTGGTGCTTGAGTGCAGCATTAGCGCTTTATAACGCGCCTAAGTAGCCACCATCCGGCTGACATCAGCAACAAAATTACGGTACCGCTAAGCAGCCGACGCATGCTTTCCTCCGGTGCTCCTGATCGTTGAAAGAAGGTCTCGAATATCATCACGATAAAGGCCGGGGCCTCGGCGTCTGAATAATTGGGAACCGGCGCAGGCAAAGCGAAAAACAACACAATCACCGCAACTAAAAACCAGCGCCAAATACCACCGAACCGTCTGCGAGCCGGAATCAGCCACCACAGCGTAAACCAGAGGGCTACCGCGCCAAGCACGCTTGCCGCTGCAATAATCTGCCAAACTAACTCGGCGTTCACGATGACCGCATCTTGTCCGGCGTACTCAAAGCTCTGCCATTCACATCTCAACCCAGCGCACGATCATATCCTGCTCTTGTTCCGCCGGCACTTCCGACTCTGCCACCACTTTACCGCGGACGGCAATGCCCGCGGTGAAAACCGTCTCGGCGTCTCCACTGACAAGCGGGTGCCACCATGCCAGATCTCGACCTTCAGCAATCGTTCGATAGGCGCACGACTTGGGCAACCAGTGAAATTCGCTAACCCTTTGCACCGAAAGCTCAACGCACCCCGATACCAGCGCGTGGCGCTGCGGGTAGCGAGTGCACTGGCAGGCCTGCTGATCCAGCAGATCACAAACGATCGATGTGTACACCACCTCCTCGGTATCTTCGTCTTGCAGCTTCACCATGCAACAGCGTCCACACCCATCACAGAGACTTTCCCATTCGGCGTCCGTGAGTTCCGCTAATGCTTTCGCTTGCCAGAATTGCATCACTGCCTCAGCCGCTCTGGCAATTCCGGATTGGATTGCCCGGTAAGTGGTGGAAACTGTAAAAAGAACCCCTCCTCCTTCATCGCTTGCATGACCTGCTTCACATCGACTAATGCCAATTTACGTTCTGACGTGAGTACCAGATCCATGACATAAATCGGCGCACCAAACTGCTTGCGCAGCGGTTCCGGCAGTGCCTCAAATTCCGCCGTCGCAGGCATGTATAAGTACGTTTCCGCTTTGCGGCTACTGCGAAATATGATGACGGGGCACTCTTCACGCACTCCCTGCTTTTCCGGCTTTTTCACCCCGCGGTCTCCAAGACACTCAAAAATCGGTTGCCGACCACTTCGCCGCGCCAACCGCCATAATTTTCGCTCAATTCTCCAGTCGCGTTGAAGTGACGTAGACATGCCTCGACGTCTTTCTTCCGCGCCAACAGTTCCGGCGCTAAGCCAAACGCGGCGGCGACTTCCCGCGCAACATCCCGAAGAGCTTTCAAACGCGCACCCTGAGAGGGGCTTAAGGGTCGATCAAGAAGCTCTATCGTGCTGTCGGATCCGCTCTCCGACTCGTATGCCTCGATCAGTTGCGCGCCAAATCGGCGAACCACCGCGGCCGGAAGAAAATTTGCCAGTGTCGACTCAGTCAAAGCGGGCAATTGTGCAAAGGCGAGCAAATGCTCATCCCAAATAACCCGATTACGTGGCACATCCAATCGCCGAGCTGTGTTCTCGCGCCATGCACAAAGTTTCTGCAATGCGCTCAATTGCACTTCATTCAACTGCCAAGCACGCTTTACTTGGCGATAATAAAGCAACGGCTCAGGTTCTACATAGGCCGCCCGTAATTGCATGTCTTCCTGAAACCAAGACCATCGTTGCTGGTCAGTCAACCGCTGCAACATTTGCTTATATACGGCGGTTAAGTGCACAACATCATCCACCGCATAGCGCAGCTGGTCGTCTGACAACGGTCGCTGCAACCAATCGGATCGCGTCTGTTGTTTGTCGAGCAAAACACCCAGACTTTGCTCAACTAAACGCGCATAGCTCAGGCTGTAGTCTTCACTCACATAGGCATTCGCTAATTGTGTATCGAAGACATTACTCGGCACGATCCGCAAGTGCGCAAATATAAGCTCTAAGTCCTCTAAGCACGCATGCATGACCTTGCATGTATCTGGGTCGAGTAAATATTCCTTGAGCGGCTGCCAATCTTCGATTGTTAGCGGATCAAGCAAAAATACATCGGTGCCCGACGCCACCTGATATAGCCCCGGAATCGGATAAAACGTATTGGTACGAATGAATTCCGTGTCTAGCGCAACGACCGGTGACCAAGAGGCCACTGCTTGAGCCAACTGGGAATCGGTATCAATCCAGTAAATTGATGTGTCTTCTTCCCTGTAGGGCATGAGACAAGGTGCCTCCATCGGTATATTCAATTTCGCCACCTAAAGGCACGCCGTGGGCGATGCGGCTGACCAGGGCCACACGGTCACCCACTAAACGCCCTATGTAATGCGCAGTGGCCTCACCTTCAACCGTTGGGTTCGTCGCCAAAATCAGCTCTTCAGGACTGTTCTCAGCGATGCAGGCCTGCAACCGCTCCAGACCCAGTTCTTCCGGGCCGATGCCGTCGATGGGCGATAACTTGCCATGCAACACAAAGTAGTAACCGCGATACCCGCCCGCCTGCTCCAGCGCCAAAACATCGGCAGGCGACTCGACAACACAAAGGAAACGCCGCTCGCGGCGAGGGTCTTCGCACAAGCGACAGACCTCGGCTTCGGTCAAATTCCGGCATATTCGGCACTGCCGCACTTCACGCATGGCGCGCTCCAACACGCCGCCCAAGTGCAAGCCACCGCTTCGGTCGCGCTGTAATAAATGTAACGCCATGCGCTGAGCGCTCTTCTGACCCACCCCGGGAAGCACCGTCAACGCGCCAACTAAGTCATCGATCAATGCCATCAGAAAGGCATTTTCCCAAAAGGCAAATTAAGGCCACCAAGCAGACCTCCGCCGACATCTTTCATTTTTTCGCTTTGCGCTTGTTCTACTTTACGCACGGTGTCGTTGCACGCGGCGGCCAAAAGATCCTCTAAAACTTCTTTATCTTCGGACAATAACGTCGGATCCAAATCAACGCTTTTGACTTCATAGCGCCCATTCATTACCACTTTGACCATGCCAGCGCCGCTCTCACCGCGCACTTCCATTTGCGCAATTTGCGCCTGCGCATCTTGCAACGACGCCTGCATTTGCTGCGCCTGCTTCATCAAATCGCCAAAATCTTTCACTGATTGCCTAACCTATGTTGTTGACTTAACCGACCACTCCGGACGCTGCAATAAATCAGCGGGGCGTCACCGCCTCTATTTTTCCGCCAAATTCGCTCAATAAGTTTTGCACGACCGTGTCTTGCTGCAGCGCCGCTTCTGCATCAGATTGACGCTCCTGCGCCAAACGTGCCTTAAGCTGATTAGGGGTTTCGCTTGCTATCGGCCCAATCTCCACCTCAAGTTCTACCTCTTCACCAAGCAGTTCAGCTAACGCGCGGGCCAGTCCCGATCGCTGCGCTTCATTCAACAAGGTGTCGTGCTCATCGCTAAGCACCAAAGCCACCTTCGGCAGTTGCAGCGTCTTAAGCACCGCATGTTCAGCGATCATTTTAGCCACGCCAGAAAGCTTGATCTGCTCCACCCACTCGTACCAGCGCGACAGCAGCTGCGCATCAGCAACAAAACCTTCAAGAACGGGTTCAACGACCTCAGGCTGCGGCGCTGGGGCAGCAGGTGTGCTGTGTGCTACTCGCTGCAATGCCTCTGGCCCAGAACTCTCGGGCTCCGCCACGCTAACATCAGGGTTCTTTGCCGCCGCAGCGGAGTCACCCAGAGACGATGACGATTGCGCGGCACGTGGCGGTACGGTGCTGTCCGGTTTAGGAGCAAACGCAAGCATGCGTAATAGCGTCATCTCAAAGCCGCTACGGGGGTCCGGGGCTATCTCTAAGTCGCGCAAACCAAGCAGCGCGATTTGATAGTACAACTGCACCTCGTCAGCGGCAAAAAGCGTCTGCTCGGCATTCACAGCCTGACTCACCGCCATCTCATGCAGCGCCTCCAGCAAACCTCTGAGCACATCCGCAAAATCACTGTTGCGCTCGTCCAACTGCGCACTGATCTGCATGGCGCTCGGCGCGGAGCCTTCCGCAATCGCCTCGAGCAATGCGGTTACTTCGTCGTGACCAATCACACCCAGCATCCCGACCACATCCGCATGCATCAGTCTGCCTTGACCGTACGCAATGGTTTGATCCGTGAGGCTCAGAGCGTCTCGCATACTGCCCTGCGCACTCTTTGCCAAAGCATCCACACCGGCGGGTTCAAACTCTATGCCTTCATCCACCAGTACCTTAGAGAGATAATCGGCAATCATCTGTGACGACAAATTCTTCAGCTGAAATTGCAGACATCGCGACAACACAGTGACAGGAACCTTTTTCGGATCTGTAGTGGCAAGCAGAAATTTTACGTGTTCCGGAGGTTCTTCAAGAGTTTTCAGCAGCGCATTAAAACTCGCGATAGAGAGCATGTGCACTTCGTCGATAAGATAGACCTTGTAGCGACCGCGGGTGGGCATGTATTGGGCGTTCTCCAATAGCTCCCGCGTATCGTCAACACCGGTGCGGGACGCTGCGTCCACCTCGATAAGGTCGATAAAGCGATTTTCTTTCACTTCCGTACAGACCGAACATTGTTCGCAGGGCGTTGCGCTTACGCCCTGCTCGCAATTCAGACTTTTCGCCAGAATTCTTGCGATGGTCGTTTTCCCGACGCCCCGGGTTCCGGTAAATAAGTAGGCGTGATGCAAACGACCGCTGTCCAGCGCATGGCTCAGCGCCTTAACCACGTGTTCTTGGCCCACTAGGGCGGAAAAATCGCTGGGTCGCAGCCTGCGTGCTAAGACTTCGTAACTCATGCGCGGTATCCTACCAGCCTTTGGGCTTATGACCCCAATGAGTTGTCACACATGTCTGCTTTTCGCGAGCTATTTAACACCAACGAATTTTTATTGATCGGCCATCGCGGCGCTGCAGGTCTCGAAACCGAAAACACCTTGCCAAGCTTCCAACGCGCGTTGGATCTGGGCTGCGCCGCAATCGAATTGGATGTGCAACACGGCGCCAGCGGCGAAACCCAGTGGGTCATACACGACCACACCGTCAATCGAACGACAAACGGACACGGCCGCGTCAAAGATTTAACCGATTCCGACCTGCAGACTCTTCGCTGCACCAACGGCGCAACCATACCCAAGTTAAGCGACGTATTGGATCTGGTCACGCGGCAATCACAAGTTGCAGCCACAACCGTGGGCGTAAATGTAGAGCTTAAGGGTCCGATGACCGCGCGAGCAGTAGCTGATACGTTGCGGAACTATCAGCAAATTCCGATCTTGGTTTCGTCCTTCGATCACTCGGAGCTAAGGCGTTTTCGCGACATCGACCCAAATACTGATGTCGCACCCCTATTCCACGCTTGGCAAGACTCAGTTGACGAGATTGCGGCCGATCTCTCGGCTTGTTGCATCAATCTATCGTCGCGCATTGTTACTCAGCGTCGTTGCGAACAAATTCACCAGAGCGGACTTCCTGTCCTTGCCTACACTGTCAATTCACAACGTGCAGCGACACGACTGCGACGAATGGGGGTGGCTGGGGTGTTTACCGATCGCCCGGACCGATTCCTCTCTCCAACGGCAACAAACGAGGCATCCTAGAGTTGATCCAGCTCTTTCTGCAGCTGATACTTTTTATCCGTGATGATTTTTTCGAGCACCTCGACGCGCTGCCTTAACTCAGCAACAGTTTTATCGATCGCGTCATCAGAGGATCGCTGGGACCTCTTGTTCCGCTGAGTTTTAAAATAGGACTCCGCGACACCTGTACCACAGCCTATCGCAACCACAAGCACGATCATCGTCCACAAATCCATCGCTTCTATTGCTCCATCTTTTCTAATTGTTTGTACAGTTCGTACTGCTCCGAGGTCACAAATGACTCGATTCGACGCAGCCGCAATTCCGCTTGCGCGAGCTCTGCCCGGCTGTGCGTAAGCATCTTTCGCGGCGGCCACTGCGGCGCCTCTCGCGCATCGTGATCGACCTCGGACGCGTTGACATCGTCGCTGTCGGCTCCAGGCTCGTGCCTCCGCCGTCCCGTTCTCGTTGACCTAGCCCGGCGCGCCGTTGGCTGACGGTGCGTAGGCTCGCTATCCATCACAAAGCAAGCGACCAGGTAAGCGGGCAGCATCAGTCCCGGAACAAAAATCAGGCCGGTCAATGCAGCGAGGCGAGCCATCCAAGTTTCTACACCCAGGTATCGCGCGAATCCTGCGCACACGCCGCCTATTTTCTTGTTGGGCCCACGATAAAGGTGATCGCTACCGGGCTGCAGTTTCCGCAACTTTCGACGGTATGACCGACGATGTCGATACCGGCGTCGCCCGCCGTGACGCGCGGGTTCCTGCGCCTCTGAGTCGTCGATCTGATCGTTCAGCCTTGCCCGCGCCTCGTCAAGAAGCGCAGTAGCCTGACGCAAGCCTGCGTCTTTCTTGTATCCGACCAAATCGCGTAAGGACGCCTCCAATCGCTCGACTGCCCGATGGAAATCATGGCTAGACGTACCGTGCTCGACTGCATATTTCGCATCTCCGGAAGCTCCTTGTCGGCCGTTGCGAGTACCCGATTCCTTGTGTGGATTATCGGTCATGTTTGCGCCATTCGGGTGTTTGCGCATCGAGAATCGACTCCAGAGTATCAATGCGCTCCATCATCAACTCCGACCTATGTACCAACGCCTCTAAGTTATCGCGTTCGGTTTGCGACAGCGCCGCTTGAGCACGGCGTTTACTGCGATAGTGCATCCAAAGCCATGCCGGAGCGACAACCACCATAAACACAACAGTGGGCACCATGATGGCGATGGCTAAACTGTCCATTGACGGCTCCTAACAAATAACAGCATTGGCAAAATCTAACGGTTAACGTTACTGCTTATCCGGACTAGGGTCTACCGACTCGGCGGCGCCTTGACCTTCGCCTAGAGCCCCAGTCGCGTTCATGCGCGCCTTTAAATCTGTGAGCATGGCCTCCGCGCTTTCGTCGCCTTCCAGTTCAGATATCTCATCCGCCAGAGTTTTTTGGCCTAAATCATAGGACTCAATCTGTCCCTCAAGATCATCCATCTTACGCTCATAATGCTCGAACCGACTGATGGCATCTTCAATATTGTGGTCGCTTAAAGTTCGTCGCACGCCCAAACGCGACTGCGCCGCTTTACCACGCATGATGATCGCATTCTGACGCGTCTTGGCGTCTTTTATCTTGTCCTGCAGCGCGCCTATGTCGTCACCAAGTTTTGCCAGAGTCGAATTCAGAATCTGCAGTTCGCCATCGAGTAGCTGCGCCTGATCGGTACACTTCTTCGCCTCCGCCAGCGCGCCTTTAGCCAAATCGTCGCGCCCCTTGGTCACGGCAATCTCGGCCTTTCGCTGCCACTCGCCCGCCTCGTCTTGCTGCCATTGAGCACGACGCTCAAGGTCTTTGCGGTCGGCAATGGCTCGCGCCGAGGTACTGCGCACCTCGACTAATGTTTCTTCCATCTCCTGAATAATCAGCCGCACCATTTTTTCCGGATCTTCTGCCTTATCTAAGAGTGCATTGAGATTCGAATTCACAATGTCTGTCATTCGCGAAAATATACTCATATCTTTTCTCGCCTCCGTGTCTAATCAACGGTGAGTTTTATAGTTTGCTCCGCGCTTATTCGTCAGGATGTGCGCTTGCCCCAAAGGATTATCAGATTCCGTGCCAACTTTATGCAGACTATAAGCGCATGAATTATATGGATTTAATTCGCTACTTCAGCGTATGATCAAACGGCTTTGGTATTTTTAACCATTAACTGGTCATTTTCATCATGAACGATAACGAGCGCTTGATTGGCGAATCACCAGAATTCTCAGCGTTACTGGAACAGACCTCGACGATCGCGCCGTTACACAAGCCCGTTTTGGTTGTCGGCGAACGAGGCACTGGTAAAGAAGGCATCGCAAGCCGATTACACTTCCTGTCCAATCGCTGGGAGGGCCAATTTATAAAGCTCAACTGTGCGGCAATCTCTGATTCGTTATTGGAAAGCGAACTGTTCGGTCACGAGGCGGGCGCGTTCACCGGCGCCAGCAAGGTGCATCATGGCAGATTCGAGCGCGCTCATGGCGGCACCTTGTTTCTAGATGAACTCGCCAATACCTCTATGCTCGTTCAGGAGAAAATACTGCGTGTTATCGAGTACGGAGAGTTCGAGCGAGTGGGCGGCAGCAAAACCATTAAGTGTGATGTGCGCTTGGTTGCCGCTACCAACGAGGACCTGCCCACCCTTGCTCGCCAAGGAAATTTTCGTGCGGATTTGCTGGACCGCTTGGCATTCGATGTGCTCACCATTCCACCGCTGCGACATCGAACGGACGACATTTTATTACTCGCAGAACACTTTGCCGTAACCATGACCAAAGAGCTGGAACGTGCGGTTTTCTCAGGATTCAGCCCTGAAGCCGAACAGACGCTTAAACAACACCCCTGGCCCGGCAACGTCCGCGAATTAAAGAACGCAGTGGAACGAGCGGTTTATCGAATGATCGAGGATGAACCCATAGACGAGATCATCCTCGATCCGTTCGAATCACCCTATCGCCCAAGCAGACTGGACGCCAAACACGATCCTGTAACGGCACAGCGTTTGATCTTTCCTATGCAGCTGAAACAAGATACCCGTGAGCGTGAGATCGCTATCATTGAGGCGGCTTTGGAAGCTGCAAAATACAACCAGCGAGACGCGGCAGATAAGCGGGGCCTAACCTACCATCAACTGCGTGGCTATCTGAAAAAGTACAACCTAGTCGGCGAGCGAAGTAGCGAAGAGTAAAAGACAGTTCCGCAGGCGCCTAAGCAATTTTGTCCGAGAATCTGCCCCAGAACACCAATCTCGTGGACACCGAGCCGCACTTTCGCGTTACAATGCGCCGGCCGGAGAGGTGGCCGAGTGGCTGAA
>DEBN01000084.1:0-1061 GCA_002348825.1 Gammaproteobacteria bacterium UBA2955 | reverse complement strand
CCTGCTAAGGGAGTATAGGTTAATCCCCTATCGAGGGTTCGAATCCCTCTCTCTCCGCCACCTAATTTCAATAAATCACTCAAAATCAATGACATAGGTTTAAAGTCAATTCATTGGGTGGCAAAAGTACCCGCTCTGGTACCCAAAATATTTTCGGTTATATCTTGAAATCTCAATGGGATGACTGCGTTAAAAGGAGACCATATGACCGAACTGCAACCGCTTGAGCCTTACAACCTGTTTACCAGTGATCCTGTGTTGGGTCGCGCCGTTGAGCGTGAAGGTGCGGCGGCTAGCCTCGACGACCTCGTGTCGTTTGGTGATCGGGTCGGTTCTGAAGAAGTGTATCAGTGGGGGTTCGATGCCAATCGGTTTTCGCCTGAGTTGCTGACCCACGACCGGTTCGGTGAGCGCATCGACGAGATTCGATATCACCCGAGTTATCATCGTTTGATGGAGCTGTCAGTCGCAGCCGGAATCCATTCGTCGCACTATGACGGAGAACCAGGGGACGGGTCCTACGTTGCCCGTGCCGCCCGTATGCATTTAGTCAGCCAGGTCGAAGTTGGTCATGGCTGCCCGACTTCGATGACGGGCGCAGTGTTACCCGCTCTGCGTGAACAGCCTGATTTGGCTGCTGTTTGGGAACCCCGCGTGCGGACCCGCTCCTATGACCAACGGCTAATCGAGCCTTCGCTAAAGTCAGGCAATCTGCTCGGCATGGGGCTGACCGAGAAACAAGGCGGCAGTGATGTGCGGGCCAATACGTCGACAGCTTTGCCGGTCAACGGCGGCGGCCCAGGCGGCGAATATCGACTCACCGGACACAAATGGTTCACGTCTGCCCCGATGTGTGATGCCTTCCTCATTCTGGCCCAGGCCCCGGGTGGCATCTCGTGCTTCTTGACCCCGCGCATACTTCCCGACGGCAGCCGCAATTCGCTGTTTCTCATGCGCTTGAAAGACAAGCTAGGAAATCGTTCGAATGCGTCGAGCGAACTTGAATACGTCGACGCCGCTGGCTGGTTGGTCGGAGAAGAAGGGCGCGGCATCAATGTCAT
>DEBN01000148.1:9262-14188 GCA_002348825.1 Gammaproteobacteria bacterium UBA2955 | reverse complement strand
GTGCCGTCTAATGCCACCAGCGCCTCGTCTAAACCCTGTTGGTCGCGGCAATCACGACCTTCAAGACGCGCATTTATTTCTCCATCCACAAACGCCACCGCCTTGCTAACGCCCTTGCCCAGATAGCGGGTAGCGTCAGCATCGCGCAACTCAAGCGCTTCGCGACTGCCGGTAGAGGCTCCGGAAGGCGCTGCCGCACGACCCATATGTCCACTGGCGGTTACAACATCCGCCTCTACGGTCGGGTTGCCACGCGAATCTAGGATTTCACGTGCGGTCACCGATACTATTTTGCTCATTTTTCTCTCCGCGAGATCTGCTTTGGGACTAGTCTGGCGAGTCAGCGACCTGGTCTTCTAGCCGCGGCTGACTTTTCACTACCGCATCTATGTCCATAAGCTGCTGCATAAGTGCCTTGGCTTTATCCAGTGGCCAGGAATTGGGCCCGTCCGACAGGGCCATAGCCGGATCCGGATGGCACTCCATAAACACCCCTGCAACGCCTGCCGCCACCGCCGCACGCGCGAGCACAGGCACCATTTCCCGCTGTCCACCAGAGACGTCGCCCAGCCCACCTGGCATCTGCACTGAATGCGTGGCGTCGTACACCACCGGACAACCCGTTTGCCGCATCAACGATAACGAACGCATATCCGAAACGAGATTGTTATAGCCAAAACTGGCCCCGCGCTCGCACACCATAATCTGCTGGTTGCCTGTGGATTTAGCTTTATTGGCCACCTGCAACATATCCAAAGGCGCCAAAAACTGGCCTTTCTTAATATTTACCGGCACCCCCTGTGCACAAACATCCACAATAAAATTTGTCTGCCGACACAGGAATGCTGGGGTCTGCAATACGTCGACAACGCTGGCAACTTCGTTCAAGGGCGTGTCTTCATGGACATCGGTCAAAACCGGCATCTCCAGTTCGTCTTTCACCCGTTGCAAGATTCGCAGGCCCTCTTCGATCCCTGGGCCGCGATAACTGTCAATAGAAGAACGATTGGCCTTATCAAAGGAGCTTTTAAAAATAACCGCTATGCCAAGTGTATCGCCGATTTTTTTCAACTCGCTCGCGGTGTCCAAAATCAGGGCTTCGGATTCGATCACACACGGCCCGGCTATAAAGAACAGCGGCGCGTCGTCTCCAACCGCAAAGTCACATAACTGCATGGCTATTCGTCGTCCCGATTAATTGGCTATTGTGCGGCAGCAGCGGCATGCGCCAGACCCGCAGCAACGAAGCCGGAGAATAACGGATGGCCGTCTCGTGGCGACGAGGTGAATTCAGGATGGAACTGGCACGCCAAAAACCAAGGGTGGTCTTGCAGTTCGATCATTTCCACCAGTTCTCCATCTTCCGACTTACCCGCAACAACTAGGCCGCTCGCCACCAGTTGCTCCAAGTAACGGTTGTTGACCTCGTAACGATGGCGATGCCGTTCGCGAACCACCCCCTGACCGTACACTTGCTCAGCTAGACTACCCTGATTGAGAATGCAGACCTGTTCCCCCAGACGCATGGTGCCGCCCAAGTCGCTGCCCGCATCACGCTGCTCCACCTGACCGCTGTCGTCCGTCCATTCGGTTATTAATCCGATCACCGGGTGCGCCGTATTCAAATCGATTTCTGTACTGTGCGCCCCGTTGAGATCCGCGCAGTTGCGCGCCACATCGATCACCGCAGCGTGCATGCCGTAGCAAATACCCAGATACGGAATATTATTTGCCCTCGCATAGCCCGCGGCGAGAATCTTGCCCTCGAAACCACGCTCTCCAAAACCACCAGGCACCAAGATCGCATCGGCGCCCTCGAGCACGCCCACACCTTCGCGCTCCAAGGTTTCAGCATCCAGATAATGGATGTCGATTCTGGTCCGAGTTTGAATGCCCGCATGAGTTAGGGCCTCGATCAAAGATTTATAGGCGTCGAGGAGTTCTAAGTATTTACCCACGAAGGTGATCTGCAAATGCTTGTCTGGATTCAGTTGTGCATCGACAACGCGCTCCCAGCTGCTGAGGTCGGCGGCTGGACACTCTAATTGAAGTTGCTCGACCACATAGTCGTCTAGGCCCTGTCTGTGCAGCTCTATAGGACCTTGGTAAATGGTATCGATATCGACCAAAGGAATAACCGCACGCTCTTCAACATTGGTAAACAGGCCAATCTTGTTGCGCTGGGACTGAGGAATCGTCGCCTCAGAGCGGCAGACCAAAATATCTGGCTGCAGGCCAATGGAACGGAGCTCTTTGACCGAGTGCTGGGTGGGCTTAGTTTTGATCTCGCCAGCGGTGCGCAAATAAGGGACCAGCGTTAGATGAATTAGCAACGCGCGACTACGACCAACTTCCATGCGCAACTGGCGAATCGCTTCAAGGAACGGCTGAGATTCGATATCGCCAACCGTGCCGCCGGTTTCAACGATGAGCACATCGACATCCTCGGTCACGAGCTTAATGCGTCGCTTAATTTCGTCGGTGATGTGCGGAATCACCTGTACTGTGCCGCCCAGATAATCGCCGCGACGCTCACGGCGAATAACCTCGGCGTAAATACTGCCCGTAGTGATGTTGTTGTTGCGCGTCATCCGCGCGCGCGAAAAGCGTTCGTAATGCCCCAGATCCAGGTCAGTTTCAGCCCCATCGGTGGTGACGAACACTTCCCCATGCTGCACCGGACTCATAGTGCCTGGGTCGACATTGATGTAGGGATCCATCTTGAGCACGTTGACCCGCAGATCGCGGGCTTCGAGTTGGGCGGCGAGCGAGGCGGTCAAAACCCCTTTTCCCAGCGAGGACACCACACCACCGGTCACAAAAATATAACGCGTCATAGGACTCCATCCGCACTCCAAGCATCACACCGTAACCGGGAATCGATCACAAAGGTGCTTGGGGAGATGGAGTTGCAAGATAGCAAAAGCGCCCCTTAACCACAATCACTACCCTGATTCGCGGAGCACTTTAATCACCCTTCGGGCACGAGTAAGCAAACCGCTTTGCTGCAGCTAATCGGCGATCACCAGCCTGAAGAACGAACCTTTATTTGCGGCAATGCCCGGATGGTCGCGAAAACGCTCACTAACGGCCAATGTCGATACGGCGACAATTTCATCCTGCCACAACACCAGCGGCAGCGAATCCCTACGCCAGGGCGGCACGCCCAATTCGCGAAGCACATCCTTGGGGTCAGCATGGCGGCCCCGCCAGAGCATGCTGAGACCCTTGCGCCGTGTGCTGAGGCATAACGTGCCGGGGCTGTAAAAGCCGTCGGCACTACTCGGGTCAGCAGCCGCTAGCGTCCAACGCCGGCCCGCAAACTCGCTAACCTCGCCATGCCGCAAACGCGCAGGCGTCGATTGCAGCGCCTGCGCATAAACGGAAATATCGGGTTCGTAATAGATGGTGTCGCGCCAGCCCATCAACGCTCCCGCCGGCGCTAACTTCAATTGAGCGGTATCGCCCTGCTGACTCTGACGGTTGAATTCTTCCAAAGCTCTGTCGGTGACTTCGAAGTGGCCGCGCAACTCCAGAAAAACGCGCAACCATGCACGCCGGCTTGCTTCAGCCTGCGGTAGCTCGGCGATACTCACCTCGTTACCCTGATCTTTTAGTAGTTCGTGTAACAGAGCATTTTGTCCCTGCTGCCATTCGGTCACTCGCTGGACCGCCTGACCGAGCAAGGGCCAGCGCTGTAACAGCAAAGGCATTATTTGATGACGCAGAAAATTGCGCGTCAGGGTCTGGTCGCAGTTACTCGGGTCTTCTATCCAAGAAATCTCCCGAGCGCTTAAATAATCGAGCAATTGCTGTTGGGACAGCGCCAGCAATGGCCGCAGGAACGCTCCTTTGCCCAAGCGACCATGGGCACGCATCGGCAATAGGCTGCGACCCTGAACCAGCCGCATAAAGACTGTTTCAAGCTGATCTTGGCTATGGTGGCCTAGTAATAGCGTTTCATCGATCCGCAACCGAGCGGCGAAAAAGTCGTATCTAGCTGCACGCGCGGCGGCTTCAACATTGCCCTTTGGCAACTGCAGCTTGGCTACTAGGAGTTCAACACCAAGGTGGTCGCAGAGCCTTTGGCAGTGCGCAACCCAATCCGCGGATTGAGACTGTAAAGCATGATCGGCATGCAGTGCTCGCACGTTACCGGCACCGACAACGTGGCTCGCAGCAACCAGCAAGGCAGTCGAGTCGGCACCGCCACTTAGCGCAACACAGAGTTTTTGCGCCCGCGACGGGGCTTGGGGCAATGCCCGCAATTGCTGTTGCAAATGTTGCTCAAGCGCATGCGCTTCCGCACCATCCGCGATCATGTCAACCGTCCGCTCCGGCGGCGTACTGAACTCGTACATAGTTGTCGCCGAAAGCAGAGCGCAGCGCATGCAGCAGTTCGTCGCTGACCGCGACCTTCCAATCGACGCCCAAACTGATTCGACCCACTGCGTCCTGACCCCGATAGAGCACATGCACTGGGCAGGCCCGTTCGCTCTGGCGATAGGGGCCTAACAGGGCCTTTAATCGGCTTGACAAATCCGCTGCCATTGCCGTGTCGCTGACGTCAATCTCGAGCCCCTTGCTAAAACGCTGCCGTGCCTCATCGATATCAAGCACCCGACTACCTCGCACCGCAAGACCACCGCTGAATTCGTTAAACTGAACCTCCCCTTCGATCACCAACAACTGATCTTTGTTGACCTTAGCCGCGTAGTTATCAAAGGTCTCGCCCATCAGTGATACCTCAATACGCGCACTGCGATCATCCAACTGGACAAAACACATCGGTACGCCCCGACGACTTTTTGTGGTCCGCACATTTACCACCATTCCCGCGATCCATTGCGGGTCTTTAGCCGCTTTTAAATCGCTGAGTCGGCGCCGACAAAACTGTCGTAATTCATGCTCATACTCTTGTATGGG
>DEBN01000148.1:0-8869 GCA_002348825.1 Gammaproteobacteria bacterium UBA2955 | reverse complement strand
GCCATTGTGGCAACGCTACCAGCGGGTGCGCAGCTCTGGGGGCCTACCTGCTGCATACCACCGAACAAGTCGGAAATACCCGCTTCTTGATCGCGCGCCGTTTGTTCAGCGCCCTGCACCGATCTAGGCACCTGTTCCATCAGCCGCGCTCTAGTCTGATTCAGATCTTCATTCGCCAACGCAAAATCATCCATTGCGCCCGCCCCAACCAAAGCCTCGAGCACGCGTTTATTCGCTTTCTTACTGTCCACTCGATGGCAGAAATCATCCAAATCTCTGAACGGGCGCGTCTGTCGCGCCGCCGTGATCGCCGCCACCGGACCCTCACCGACCCCGCGCACGGCACCTAAACCATAGACCACCGCACCATCTTTGACCGTGAAGCGATGATCGCTGTCGTTGACACTAGGGGGCCGCAACGGCAACTGCATACGCCGAACCTCTTCGATCAACACCACTACCCGGTCGATGTTCTGCATATCGGCAGACAGGTTAGCCGCCATAAATTGTGCCGGATACCGCGCCTTAAGCCAGGCTGTTTGCACACTCACCAAAGCGTAAGTCGCAGAGTGCGACTTGTTAAAGGCGTAACCCGCAAATTTCTCCATCAGATCAAAGATTTCGTTCGCCAGTTGCGGGGCGATGTCATGCGCGCCAGTGCCCTGTAAAAACTGCTCGCGCACTTTTGCCATTTCATCGGCTTTCTTTTTTCCCATCGCGCGCCGCAGCAAGTCTGCTTGACCAAGCGAAAAACCTGCCAGCACCTGCGCGATCTGCATCACTTGTTCCTGATACAACACCACGCCGTACGTCGACTCTAGGACCGGTTGCAAACTTGGGTGCGGATACGCCACGGCAGCTTTGCCGTGTTTGCGATCGATGTAGTCATCCACCGCGCCAGACTGCAGAGGCCCAGGCCGAAACAACGCCACCAGAGCGATAACGTCATTGATGCCATCCGGCAGCAAGCGCCGAATTAGATCTTTCATGCCCCGAGATTCGAGCTGGAAAATTCCAGTGGTTTCGGCGGCGCGGAGCAGTTTGAATGCGGCGGGATCGTCGATCGGAATGTCCTCTACGGCGAGTGTCGACTCACCCTGAAACTGCCGCTGCTGGTTGACCAATTCTAACGTCCAATCGACGATCGTTAGGGTCTTTAGGCCCAAAAAGTCGAACTTCACAAGACCAGCTCGCTCAACGTCGTCCTTATCGTACTGGGAGACCAGACCGCCGCCTGAATCTTCCGTGTACAGCGGCACAAAGTCAGTGAGTGCCGACGGCGCGATGACCACACCACCCGCGTGGCGGCCAACGTTGCGCACAATGCCTTCGAGCTTGTACGCCATATCCATTATTTCGCCGACTTCATCATTGGCAGCGACAAAATCTGCCATCTCCTGACTCTCCTCCATTGCCTTGGTAAGGGTCATCCCTACCTCAAAAGGAATCAGCTTAGAGAGTTTGTCGGCGAGGCTGTACGGCTTTCCCTGCACACGAGCAACGTCGCGCACCACGGCTTTCGCCGCCATGGTGCCGAAGGTGATGATCTGGCTGACCGCCTGCACCCCATACATGTCGCTAACATGTTGAATCACCCGATCCCGCCCTTCCATACAGAAATCTACATCAAAGTCTGGCATCGATACCCGCTCGGGATTCAGGAAGCGCTCGAACAGCAGGTCATATTGCAGCGGATCGAGGTCGGTAATCCCCAGCGCGTAGGCGACCAAAGAACCACCGCCAGAACCGCGACCGGGGCCCACAGGAATGTCGTTCTGCTTAGCCCAGGCGATAAATTCCATCACAATCAGAAAGTAACCGGCGAAGCCCATTTGGTTTATGACATCGAGTTCAAACTGCAGGCGCTGGTGATAGTCGGCCTCTGTCCATTCGTCGGCGGGCCCGCCAGCGGCTATACGATCGGCCAAACCGCGCGTGGACAACTGTAAAAGATACTGCTCCGGGGTCTGCTGATCCGGAATCGGATAGTCAGGCAGGTAATACGTCCCTAACGCAACTTCGACATTACAGCGCTTTGCTATCTCTGATGCATTGCCTAACGCAGAGGGTACGTCTGCAAATAAATCGGCCATCTCCTGAGAAGAGCGCAGATACTGCCATTCGCTGTAGCGCCTTTCGCGTCGTCCGTCGTTGAGGGTGCGGCCCTCGTGGATACACACTCTGGTCTCATGCGCCTCGAAGTCTTCCGCTGCGGCGAAACAGACATCATTGGTGGCCACAACTCCGATACCAGTGTGTGCGGCAATTGCCAGTACATGCCGCAGATTTTGTTCTTCGTCCGCTCTACCGCACCGCGTCAGTTCCAGATAATAAGCGTCGCCAAAATGGCTTTGCCAACGCTCCGCACGCAGTCGCGCTTGCTCTAGATCACCCTTACTTAGCAGGCTCCACAAATGTCCGCGCACGCCACCAGACAGCACAATCAGCCCCGCTTTCGCCGCAAAAATTTCCTGCTCCTGCAACACGCCGCGCTGCGCGGTGGTCGTATAGCTGGCGGAAATAAGCGCCAATAAATTACGATAACCTTCGAGGTTGCGGGCGAGCAGCAATACCCGTTCGACAACACCTTCAGCGGTCTCCTGAACCGACACCTCAGCGCCCAAAATAGGCTTGACCCCCTGGGCCATGCAGGCTTCAAAAAACTTCACCAGAGCAAACAGATTATTGCGATCGGTAAGCGCAACTGCGGGCATCCCAGCGGCTGCTGCACGATTCACGATGTCTTTAACTTTCAGTAGGCCATCGGCAAGCGAGTACTCGCTGTGCACATGCAGATGCACGAATTCAGCTGCTGCCGAACTCATATTTTGTTGCCTACACTTGAGGCGCTCCGCACCGGCGCAAAACTGCGTCGATGCGCCTCACAGGGACCAAGCGCCGCCAAGGCCTGCAAATGATGTTTGGTCGGATAGCCCTTGTGACGTTCGAAGCCATAGCCTGGAAATCGGGTCGCGAGTTCGACCAACTGTCGATCTCGAGTCACTTTAGCAACAATCGAGGCAGCACTTATCGCCGCCACCCGCTGATCGCCCTTGACAATAGCCTTGGCGGGCATACCAAAGTCGGGTGTCTTATTACCATCCACCAATACAGTATCTGGCGTGATAGACAGACCAGCAACGGCGCGCTGCATTGCCAAATGGCTGGCAACGAGCACGTTAAGCCGGTCGACCTCCGCCACACTGGCGCTGCCCAGCGACCAACTTAGTGACCGATTGCGAATAATCACTGCTAACCGCTCTCTAGCTTTATCCGACAAACGCTTGGAATCTCGCAGACCGTCAATCGGTGCGGCTGGATCGAGAATCACCGCACAGGCCACAACGGCGCCCGCCAAAGGCCCTATGCCGACTTCGTCGACCCCCGCTGACACGCCGTAGGGCGTCACATCGAAAGGCTCCAATATTTGCTGTCGCTGAGGCAATGCCCCTCCGCTCTTCGATACCGTTCCAGCGCCAAGCTTAGCGCACACGCCCGTTTCATTTGTAGAGTAATTTAGCGTTTATGTGCAGATAACAGCCTAGAGATCTCCAGCGCGGCGGTCGCGTTCGCTCCGTGCCCTGAGGCACCGTCGCGCAATTGTCGATGCATTTCGGCAAACACGCCAGCACGGCGAGCTGATTCATGATCCTCATCCAGCAGCGGCAACAGCGCGCGAGCAAGCGCTTCAGGGGTCGCTGCGTCCTGTATCAGCTCAGGCACGAGTTCCTCGCCGGCCAAAATATTCGGTAGCGCTATATAGGGCGTATCGACGAGCCGACTGGCAATGCGATAGCTAAACGAACCCAACTTATAGCTCACCACCATCGGACGGCCCAACAGCATAGCCTCAAGAGTGCTGGTACCTGATTTGATCATCGCTGCATTCGCAGCAACCAGTGCAGACCGCGTATCGTTGTCCACTAGGTTTACCGACAGGTCGGCGAACTTTGGCAGTAAAGCCTCGATCTGACTTCGACGCGCCGCATTGACGCAGGGAATCAATGCCCTGATGCGACGCTGCGGGAGCATGTCACACAACAAACGCACCGCGGCCAGAAATGGCTCGAGCATCAATGCAACCTCGCTACCGCGGCTGCCCGGCAGCACGGCGATGACTAATTCTTGCGGATCGATTCGCAACCGTGCTCGGCACTGACTGCGCGCTGCGGGATCGCCCGCATCAAGTTCGATGGCTTGCGCCAAAGGATGCCCAACAAAGACCGCGCGTAACGGCAGACCCGCATAGAATTTCGGTTCAAAGGGATACAAACAGAACAGCAAATCCGCGCACTGAGCAACCTTCGTAGTGCGACCCTTACGCCACGCGTAAACCGACGGACTGACGTAGTGCGCCGTTAAGATTCCAGACTTGCGCAAGCGCTTTTCCAACAGAAAGTTGAAGACGTTAAAGTCGATGCCTACAAAAGCATCTATATCTTCGTCTTTGAATGTTTGCGCAAGCTGCCGATACAGTCGCCACAGCTGCGGCAACCGTAACAATGGCTCTTTGAAGCCATTGACCGCCAAGCTGTCAAACGCTGCCAGCGACCGCAGTCCTTGGGCCATCATCGCCGGGCCACCGACTCCTACGAACTCAATTTTCTCTCCACTACCGAGGGCCTCGCCCATGGCATTCATTAGCCCCGCTGCCAAATTATCGCCCGAAGGTTCCCCAGCCAGCAGGCCTATTTTTATGCTCATGACTGAGAACAGACCGCTCAGTGAGTGTTCCGGCCTCGAATGATGCCTTTTGCGGAGGCCTCTACCGAAGCTGCAAATCGCTCAACTTCTGCAGACTGCTCTCGCAGCTGCGCCAGTTCGTCAATAGCCTCAGCAACACGCAGACCCTTTCGGTATACCGTTCTATAAGCTTGCTTGAGCAAGTCGATGGTCTCGCTGCTGTAGCCTCGACGTTTCATACCTTCCGTGTTCATACCAACCGCAAAAGCCGGGTTACCGGAAACCGTCATATAAGCAGGCACGTCTTTGGTCACCATGCTCATAGCTGCGATGTGCGTGTGCGCGCCTATCTTGCGGAACTGCGGAACGCCGACGTAGCCGCCGAAATTCGCGTAATCGCCGACTTCTACATGGCCAGCCAGCGACGCATTGTTGGCCATAATGACATGGTCTCCGACAACGCAATCGTGTCCCACATGCACATACGCCATAAGTAGACAGTGACAGCCCACTGCCGTACGGCCAATGCCGCCTCGGTCCATGCCGCGATGGATGGTTACGCCTTCGCGAATAATCGTGCCCGCGCCAATATCAAGCGTCGACGCTTCTCCAGCATAAGCCAATGCGGGCGTGTCCTCACCGACGCTGGCAAATTGGTAGATCTTCACGCCCGCACCAATACGACAAGGTCCCTTAACAATGACGTGTGAGGCGATTTCCACATCATTGCCCAACTCCACATCGGGACCAATCACCGACCACGGCCCGATACTTACCCCCGTACCTAGCTTTGCACCTGGGTCGACGATTGCGCCGGCGTGAATCATAAGCCCTCGGCCCCCGCGGTGATTTGTTCGACCACAGATAAACTCGCACTACAGGCGAGCTCTCCATCGACATGCGCTTCGCATTCAAATTTCACCATCATCGCTCGCCGGGCGATCCAGCGGCTGTGTAGCTGTAGCTGATCGCCAGGCACCACTGGTCGACGAAACCGAACTTTATCAACACCACCGAACAAATAATTGCGGCCGTCGGCGGGGCGCGTTCCCATTGTCTCAAACGCTAGTACACCGGAGATCTGCGCCATCGCCTCAAGGATCAAAACGCCTGGCATAATCGGCTGATCGGGGAAATGTCCAGTGAACATCGGCTCGTTAAAGGTGATGTTTTTATAGCCGCGAACAAAGTCGCCCGCCACTACTTCGGTGACCCTATCGAGCAACAAAAATGGGTAACGGTGAGGCAAATACTCGAACAGATCGGTGATTGTTTTGACGTCACTCATTGTCGCGCTCCCGCTCTTCTAACGCTCTTACCCGTTTGAACAAATCACTCAACTTATTGAACCGCAATGCATTGCGTAACCAATGACTATGCTCGCTGGCCACCACTCCGCTCGAGTATACGCCGGGTTTATCAATGGATTGAGAAATTGTCGCCATTACGCTGATCGTCACCCCGTCACACAGCGTGATCGGATGTTTGCCGCCGATACCAACACCTCCCGCGATGACACAATGTTTACCGATCACGGTGCTGCCCGCCATACCAGCACAGCCGCATATAATGCTGTGGGCACCGATTCGACAGTTGTGTCCAATATGCACCTGGTCATCCATTTTCACGCCATCTTCAATCACCGTATCTTCGATTGCGCCTCGATCGATCGTAGTGCCCGCCCCTATTCGCACGTCAGCGCCGATGACCAGACCACCCAGCTGTTCTATCGGATGTAAGCGGCCATTCTGATCCGGGGTGTAACCAAACCCTGAAGACCCAAGCACAGAACCGCTGTGAACGACCGAGCGAGGACCAATACTGACATTCGCATAAACGCTGACATTACTCATAATCACGACGTCTGCAGCTATCCTCACGCGATCACTGATGCTGACATTGGCATGCACAATTGCCCCTGCACCGATCTCTGAATCAGCACCGATGACCACATGCGCGCCAATGCGCGCAGTTGCAGCTACCGACGCAGAAGGGTGTACAACAGCCGTCGGGTGTATGCCTGGCTCTATCTCTAGCGGCACCGCAAACAGCGCCGATGCTTTGGCAAACGCCAGATAGGGCTGTTCGACAACCAGCGCAACACCCGGGCATTGCTGCAGATCTTGCTCACGCAATATGACGGCGCTGGCCCCGGTTTGCGGCAATAAAGATCGGTAGGCGGCACTAGAGAGGTGACTAAGCTGACCGGCTCGAGCGTTGCCTAAGGTAGCCAGTCCGGTTATCGGCACCGATGCCAATACCTTGGCATCGGTGTGTTCGAGGGCTGTTGCGTCCGCCACCGCGATCTGCGCGTCGAGCTGCTCTGCAATCTCTCCTAATTTCAGAGTTCTTGCCATCAACTGCGGCTCAGTCGCGGGTGGGGCGCGTCCCGATTAGTCTCGAGCTTCGTTGAGCTTTTCAACTACCCGACGGGTGATATCGTGTTTGTCGTTGGAGTACTGCAGGGAATTAGGGGCCAAAATCATGTCGATCTGATCGATCTGGATGAGATCTTTGAGGACCGTATCGTACTTTGGTGCCAGCGTTTGTAGAATTTCCTGGCGCTTATCTTGTGCGGTCTTCTGGAGTTTTTGCGACCCGAACTGCAGATCCGCCTGCATGCTCTCGATCTCCTTTATGATCTTACGCTTCTCGGCGTCACTCAAAATCTCACCATCTTTTTGCAACTTGGTTTGCTGCGCCTGGAGCGTCTCCGCCATGCTGCGCAGTTCGTTTTGCTCAGCCTCCATCTCCTTATTCGCGGCTTCGACGAGGACTTTACCCTCATCACTTTCAAGAATTGCGCGAACGGGATCCAAAACTACGATTTTCATTTCTGCGAAGGCAGCAGGAGCAAGTGTCGCGCTCAGCAACACCAACATTGCCATTACGTTCTTGATCATCGTTCTCTCCTAATTACAAATTGTCGGCTAACAGGCGCCGCATTCTATACCAGCTCTACTAGAAAGTGCGGCCAAGTTCGAATTGAAACAACTCTTTTTCATCAAACGGTTGGGTTTGAAACGGTTTTGCAAAGCTAAAGGTCAAAGGCCCCATTCCGCTCAACCAGCTGACACCGAAACCCACCGAATAACGGAAATTGTCAGCGTCAAAACCAAAACAGTTGATGCTGACCGCTGGGCAGTTGGTATTAAAGACATTACCCGCATCGACAAAAAGCGCCGGCCGGAACTGCCGATTGTCGTCGACGAAAGGCATCGGAAAAATCAGTTCCGCCGTTGCTTCAACAAGCAGGTTACCGCCAAAGGGATCGCCATCTCGGTCGCGAAAATACACTGGGTTGCCTTCAGCATCCAGCGGCGGAGTGCTTCGCGGACCCAGAGTCGAATTTTCAAAGCCGCGAATCGACCCAAACCCGCCACCGTAAAAGTGCTCATAAAATGGCAATCCCGGCGTATCGCCATAACCGCCGCCGTACCCAATCTCGGTACGCAGGCGCAATGTCCAATTGTTGGTTATGGGGAAATATCGTTCACCGTTGTAGATGAATTTATAAAACTGCAGGTCACTGCCTGGCACCGAGGCTTCCGCGGAGAAGGATTGAGAGGTCCCGCGATCGGCAAATATGCCGCGGT
This sequence comes from Gammaproteobacteria bacterium UBA2955, assembly GCA_002348825.1. Classification (GTDB taxonomy): domain Bacteria; phylum Pseudomonadota; class Gammaproteobacteria; order Pseudomonadales; family Azotimanducaceae; genus UBA4421. The sequence continues at coordinate 590 of DEBN01000148.1, read as the reverse complement.
TTAACGTGGAGCGGCTCCAGGCCACATTGGCTTTCAAATTCATAGAGGTGGAGCCGTTAATCTCTATAAATTCGGAAATTTCCTGAGCGGAGTAGTAGCCCTCGGTAATCTCTGTAAATTCTGCCAGGACACCGAAATTGATCCGCTGCGTCTCGCTTATCGGCAACCCGAAGTTAACTCCTAGGCCCGCTGCATCGGTGCTGTAGCGCGCTATATTGCGAGCGTCAAAATCTAGACGTCGGAGGAATACATTGTAACCACGGCTGATGCCGTCCATCGTGAAGTACGGGTCAAAATAGTTAAAGTTAATGGACTTTTGAAACTGAGACATACTCAAGCCTACATTGAGGCTATTACCTGAACCCTGAAGGTTCGCCTGTTGGTAGTTACCGCCAACGATCAATCCATACCCCTGAGAATACGCAAGCGTTCCGGAAATAGAGCCCGACGGTTGTTCTTCGACGCTGTAGTTCACATCTATTTGGTCGTCTTTACCCGCAACCTGCGGCGTTTCGACCTCAACTCCCTTAAAGTAGCCCAATCGCTCTAAACGTACTTTAGTCAAGTCGATTTGTGCGGTGGAGGCCCAG
>DEBN01000193.1:10278-13039 GCA_002348825.1 Gammaproteobacteria bacterium UBA2955 | reverse complement strand
TGCGACGATTGCACCCCAGTTCGATCTTGCTTAGGGTGCGGGTGCGTTTTTTACGTGTATAAGGTCGTTATGGATTTTGATTACGATTTATTTGTGATTGGGGCGGGCTCCGGTGGCGTTCGCGCGAGTCGGATATCCGCGGCTTATGGCGCGCGGGTAGCCGTTGCGGAATCCATGTTTTTGGGCGGTACCTGTGTCAATGTCGGTTGTGTGCCGAAGAAGCTGTTCGTCTATGGCTCGCACTTTTCTGAAGAGTTCGAGGATGCGTCCGCGTACGGCTGGCAGGTCGACCAAGAAAGCTTCGATTGGGCGACGCTAAGAGACAATAAAACCAAAGAAATAGAAAGGCTTAATGGGATTTACCGGAATTTGCTTGAAGGTGCTGGTGTCACGTTATTCGAAGCCCACGCGACGCTGATTGATGCACACACTTTGCAAGTCGGCGAGCAAACGATCACCAGTAAATACATTCTTATCGCCACCGGAGGCTGGCCTGTGGTGCCGGAGTTTCCGGGTAGCGAGCACGCGATCACCTCCAACGAGGCGTTTTATTTACCGAAATTTCCAACCAGCGTGGTGATCGTGGGTGGCGGTTACATTGCCGTGGAGTTTGCGGGCATTTTCGCCGGCCTGGGTGCGCGTACGACGTTGGTTTACCGCGGTGATTTGTTCCTGCGAGGCTTCGATGATTCGGTACGTGAATTTGTAAAAGGAGAGGTGCAAAAAAAGCACATTAATTTGATGTTCAACAGCAATGTTACCCAGATTCAAAAACAGACGGCTGCGAATGGTCAAAACAGCTTCGAACTCACCATGGCGGACGGTACGCAACTCTCCAGCGATCTGGTCCTCTACGCCACCGGACGCAAGCCTAAGACAGCCGGCCTCGGTCTCGAACAAGTAGGGGTCGCCTTAGGCGACAATGGCGAGGTCCTAGTCAACGATGATTATCAAACCAGTGTCGATAACATCTACGCCATTGGCGATGTCACTGATCGCATCCAACTGACGCCAGTTGCCATCGAAGAGGGCATGTGCATTGCGAATAATCTGTTTACCGACAATCCAAAAAAACACTTGGATTATCAAAACATCGCCACCGCAGTTTTTTGCCAGCCTAATATTGGCACGGTTGGCCTTACCGAGGCCGAAGCGGTCACGCAATACGCGGGCGATCTGGATATTTTTGAAAGCGACTTCAAGCCGATGAAACACACCTTGAGTGGCCGCGATGAACGGACTTATTTAAAAATGATCGTACGTCGCAGCGATGATGTGGTGTTGGGTATTCATATGGTTGGTCCCGATGCCGGAGAAATTACTCAAGGGTTAGCGGTTGCGCTTGTGGCCGGGGCAACCAAGGCGCAGTTCGATGCGACTGTCGGTATTCATCCCACGGCCGCCGAGGAATTTGTAACAATGCGCTCAATCAGCCGAACGGCTTGAGCGTCGAATTTTTTCCCACCTGATCAGCAGAGGACAGAGCAGTGGACAGATTAATCGTTGGTGTTTTTATCGGTTTGGGGTTGTTGTTGACGCCACCTGTTCATGCGAAAAATGTCGTGTTTTTTTTAGGCGACGGTATGGGGGTGAGCACGATCACCGCTGCTAGGATTTTTGCTGGGCAACAGCAGGGTGCGAGTGGCGAGGAATACGATCTCGCGTTTGACCATTTTGACAATGTCGCGCTGATAAAAACCTACAACACCGATGCTCAGGTTCCGGACAGCGCCGGGACGATAACCGCTATTATGACGGGACAGAAAACCCGTATCGGCGTGGTTGGGGTGGATGCCAGTGTTGCTCGAGATGACTGTAGCGCTGCGTTAACCGGCAGCCTGCCAAGTGTTGCTGAGTTGGCAGAAGACGCTGGGCTGCGCACCGGAGTGGTCTCCACCGCAAGGATCACCCATGCGACACCGGCCGGAGCCTATGCGCATTCGCCGAATCGCAACTGGGAGGACAGTGCGAGCATGCCCAAAGACGCTGCCGCTGCCGGTTGTAAAGACATCGCTCAACAACTTCTCGATACGCCGCATGGTGATGGCCCGGAAGTCATTTTAGGCGGTGGCCGTGCGCAATTTTTACCGAATTCGGTCGCAGATCCGGAATACGCGGCGAAGGTCGGCAAGCGCGATGACGGCGCAAATTTAATCGATCAGTGGTTAAACGCCGCGCCCGGTCGCGAATACGTCTGGAATCGGCAGGATTTTCTTGCGCTGATGGAAAAGCGCGCGGCCGATAACAATATCGCTGGTCAATTTATGGGGTTGTTTGAACCATCACACATGCAATTTGAATCGGATCGTGCAAACGACCCGGCTGGCGAACCGTCGCTGTTGGAAATGACGCAATTTGCGTTGGCGGAAATGCAGAAATCCGATCGGGGATACTTCCTGTTGATCGAGGCGGGGCGGATCGATCATGCGCATCACGGTAGCAACGCACATCGCGCGCTGGTGGACACGGTAGCATTGTCCGACGCCGTGCAATGGGTTGTGGATAATGTGAATCTTGAAGACACGCTAATTCTGGTTACCGCAGATCACAGTCACACGATGACCATCAGTGGTTACCCGCGTCGCGGCAATCCCATCTTAGGGTTGGTTGAGAATCAGCCGGGTAAACTGGCGAAGGACGCGACCGGCTTACCCTATACAACTCTGAGTTACGCCAACGGCGGCGGGTATAAGAAGCGCCGACTTGACTTGTCTGAAGTGGACACGACGGCGCTGAATTATCAACAACTCGGCACTGTGCC
>DEBN01000193.1:9581-9888 GCA_002348825.1 Gammaproteobacteria bacterium UBA2955 | reverse complement strand
AAGGTACGCGGGGTGATGGAGCAAAGCGCGTTATTCGAGGTTATGCGAGGCGCCTTGTTCGATCGCGCTGACTAGCGATCGAGCCAAACACAGTCTGCCTTAAAATTGATAATGGAGGCCCTATGTCCGCATTGACCGCAGCACTTGAACTTGTCGATGGGCTGCTTGGCAGTGCAGCCTATTTCCCGATCCTGTTGTTGGGTGTTGGGGTGTTCTTCACGCTCTATCTTGGCTTCCCACAGCTGCGTTTTTTTAAACACGCCTGGGCTGTCTTGTTGGGGCGTTTTTCTAAGGCGGAAGATCCCGG
>DEBN01000193.1:0-9193 GCA_002348825.1 Gammaproteobacteria bacterium UBA2955 | reverse complement strand
AATATCGGTGGGGTTGCCTTTGCGATTTTTCTCGGCGGCCCGGCCGCGTTGTTCTGGATGTGGGCCACCGCGTTTGTTGGCATGACCACAAAATTTGTTGAAGTCTCTATCAGCCATAAATATCGCAAAGAAGACGACCAAGGTTTCATGGTGGGCGGCCCGATGCATTACATGGAGCATGGCTTGAATCTGAAATGGCTCGCGGTATTTTTTGCCGTGGCCACCGTCATCAGTTCGTTTGGTTCAGGCAACATGCCTCAGGCCAATAATATGGCGGCGGGTATCGAGACGTCTTTTGCGATCCCTGGGTACGTAACTGGGGGAATATTGGCGCTGCTGCTGGGCTTCGTTATTGTCGGCGGCATCAAGCGCATCGCCGCGGTGGCCGCTACATTAGTGCCGCTCATGGGGCTGTTATACACCTTAGGTGCGATCGCCGTTTTACTTACTCATTACGATAACGTTGTACCTTCCTTCATCGCCGTGTTTTCCAATGCCTTCACCGGTTCTGCGGCTGCCGGCGGATTTCTCGGCGCGTCGTTTGCGTACGCTTTCAACCGAGGTGTCAATCGGGGTTTGTATTCAAACGAGGCGGGTCAGGGGTCCGCACCGATTGCGCACGCTTCAGCGCGCACCAAGGAACCCGTAGCCGAAGGCATGGTGTCGATTTTGGAGCCCTTTATCGACACTCTGGTGATTTGTACTTTAACCGGCTTGGTTATTCTTTCTTCGGGGGTTTGGAAAGAAAAGTTCGATACACAATTCAGCGCGTTTGATACCGAAATCGTTATGGGTCAATACGATGAGACGAACACCGCCCATGTGCAGCAATTGGCGGCTCATTTAGATCTAGTGCCGCCTGCAAATGATCCAGTCCGGCCTTATAGCGGAACGGTCGCAGTGGATAATGGTCAGTTGGACCTCGCTAACATCACTGTTTTGCATAATCGCTCCATAGCTGAAGATGTCAGAGTAATAAAAGAGGGCGAACTCGTAGACGGCGTTATACGGATCGAAGAGGGCAGCGTCGCCGATGCACGAGTGACCTTGTCCGGCAAGTCTCTGCTGCATTCCGTGCCACTGACGGCTCGGGCATTCTCCAGCAGCTTTCTCGGCGCTTACGGCGAGTATTTGGTCACTGTCGGCCTTGTGCTGTTCGCGTTCTCCACCGCCATAGCTTGGTCGTACTATGGCGATCGAGCGGTGGTCTATCTTGTTGGAACGCGTTGGGTTATGCCTTATCGGCTGCTGTATGTCGGTGGCTTCTTCATCGCAACCATCGCAGATACCAGCCTCATATGGCTAGTTTCGGCCATCACTGTCGCGCTGATGACGCTGCCCAACCTAATTGGTATCTTGCTGATGCGTAAAGAGGTTAAGCAGATGACGCAGACCTACTGGCAAAAGATCAATTAGAATTTACTGTCAATACATTCCAAGCACACCACATAACTTTGCTTCGGGTCGTTCAAATAGGCGAGCGGCGCCATTTTGTTACTGATGAGATTGGCCGCTTTATCGAAAAATCTGCTTTTCGGCGATTGATCTTGCAGATCGAACGATGCCGATTCCATGAGCTGGCGAATAAATTCGTCGCGAGGGCTGGTTGGGTCTTGCAGGTAGTGCACGGACCAGTCGCTCAATTCTGCAAGTTCAGCGGCTTTTTCAATCGCGACCTGTGTGTCTCCCAAAACATCCACAAGGCCTAATTCTAGGGCCTTATTACCTTGCCATACGCGCCCCTGAGCGACCGCTTCGACCGCGCCCGCATCCATGCCACGCCCTCGCGCTACCAAATCTGTAAATTGTCGGTAACCAAACTCGATATTGCTTTGCATAATTGACTTAAACTCGTCATTGAGACCCGTCAAAGGATCGACTGAGGTGAGGGGGGTGGTACCTGTGCCATCGCTGTGAATGCCTAGTCGGTCCAGTGAGTTTTCAAACGTCGGCAGCACGCCGAATATACCTATAGAACCGGTGATTGTTGTCGGCTCTGCAACGATGGCATCGGCTGTCGCAGAGATCCAATAACCGCCAGACGCGGCGACGCTCGCGAAGGACGCGACCACCGGTTTGCCGGCAAGTTGCACCAACTCAAGTTCTTGGCGAATAAGTTCGGAGGCAAACGCGCTACCGCCAGGAGAGTCGACCCGCAAAACAAGGCCTTGGATTTGGTCGTTAAACCGCACGTTGCGAATTTTTCTGATTAGCGAATCAGCAGCAGCAAAACCAGTGCCTTCGCCCTCCATGATGGCGCCTTGGGCGACCAATACTGCTATTTGGTCATTGCTTTGCGGTGACGGAATTTTCTCGCGCAATCGCAGATAGTTGCGCATACCAATGGCATTTAGGCGCTCATTTTCTTCGATCCAGCCAACTTTATCTGCGATTCGCGCGCGCGCTTGGTCACGAGTGAGCAGTTCATCGACTAACTTTGCTTCAAGCGCTGTGCGCGCCATATCACCGCCGGCTTTCTTCAGCAGCACGCTGAATTGCTGACTGTAGCCCTCGATGTCGGGAACAGGGAGTTGGCGATTGTCGGCTAGTTCCTCAACAAGGACGCGCCACAGACCAGTGTAAAGCATTTGGTTGGCAAGCTTCGCCTGCTCCGACATGTTGTCGCGCGTAAAAGGCTCGACCGCCGACTTAAACCCTCCGACTCTGAAGACGTGCATGTTGATGGATAATTTTTCCAGCATCTCTCTGAAATAGAGGTTGTTTCCGCCGTAGCCGCTGAGCAAGATCTGGCCCATCGGATGCATGTAAAGTTCATTCGCGTAACTGGCTATATGATATTGAAATTGATCGAAATAATCGGCGTATACGACAACATTTTTACCGCTCGCTTGAAACTTTTCTAAGGCCCTACCGATGCGCAGTGCTTGGGCTGAAGAGGCATAAGATAGGTTGTCCAAATCCAGCACAATGATCTTGATGTCATCATCTTCAGTGGCAAGGTTTATGGTCCTCAAGACGTCGTTAATCGCGGTCTCCTGCACTGGGCCAGACTGCAATAGCACATCTGGAAAACTCAGCGGCGGGGACGTTTGCTCCACCAGTTGACCGACAGGATCAATGAATAACGCGCTGTCTTTCGGCACGCTTTCGCCCTCACAGCTGCCTAATAGTGACATCAGAACAAAAAGCGTTGCCAATACAAAAACCCCATTTACAACGAAGTTACGCGTCGTGGTAATCCATTGTCCGGCCCGATTTAAGAGGCTCTGCTTGGCAATCGCGGTGTCGTCGCTCATAGGGGATCCTTAGGTTGTTGTTGGCTCACAGCGATGTCCAACGTGGATTTCTAAGTGTACATTTAGTGCTCTGTTTTTAAACCCTAACAGGATGGTGATGACCAATCCGTTCACATCTCTACGCGATGTCTCTGTATGAGTAGTCTTTGGCAATGGTCTGAACTGTCCCAGGCGCTATCGAATACGCGCGTGGCGGGTCCTGCTGTGCAGCGGGTCGCGTTTGACAGCCGGCAAACTGTATCGGGTGATCTTTTCTTTGCGTTGGCCGGCGATCCTGGTCAGCGTTTCAACCCGGGTCGTCGCTCGCAGGTAGATGGTCATGACTACGTGCTTGACGCGCAGGCGAGTGGTGCGGTGGGGGCGGTCGTGCAGCGACAATTGAGCAACTGTGATTTGCCGCAAATCGTCGTGCCAGATACTTACGACGCGTTGTGGCAACTTGGCCGGACGGCCCGCAAGCGTCTCGACGGACCGGTGGTTGCGATTACGGGGAGTAGCGGCAAGACTACGGCCAAGCGGTTTTTAGCCGCTGCGCTCAGGGCCTACGCGCCGCCGGGCAGTTTCAATAATCACATTGGCGTACCACTGTCCTTGGCGAACGCCGCTGTCGATGCACCAGCATGGGTATTCGAGATCGGTACCAATCATCCTGGTGAGATCGAACCGCTTACGGGTTTAGTGCGTCCACATTGTTCGATATTGCTCAATGTGCATAACGCGCATATAGAAAATTTTTCGTCTCGCGCGGCCCTAATCCGTGAAAAATGCTCAATCTTTATGCATATGCAAGGCGAAAAACAGCGTGTCGCTGAGGATACGTTGGGGCTTGAGGGGTACTGTTTTGGACTCAGCGCGCAAAGCGATGCTCAAATTTTAGACGTCACCGGTGATCGGTTACAACTGCGTTTGTTCGGGCGCAAACTGCAGGCACGGTTACCTGGTGGGGGTGAACACAGAGCGCTGACCTTAGCCGCGGTCATTTTAACGACGGAATTGCTTGGGGCAGACCTATCGGCGGCGCTGGATTTACCAGACGATGTGGTACCCCATGGGCGAGGCAATACAATGCGTTGCGGTGGCGTGGAACTGATAGATGACAGCTACAACGCCAATCCCGCGAGCATGCACGCTGCGTTGCGGGCCTTTGCCGAAACCACTCGCTCTGGACGTAAGTTTGTGCTCCTCGGCGAAATGATGGAATTAGGCGAGAGTAGCAGCGCGGCACATAAAGAAGTGCTGGACGCGCTGGAGCCGTTTGACGGTTGTTTTTTAGTGGGTGCGGGTTTTGCGGAATGGCTTAATTCTGATTCGCACTTTACTGCGCAAGCCGATGAACCACTTATCCAACGGATCAGCGACGCTTTAAAACCGGGCGACAGCCTACTGATAAAAGGCTCAAACCGGGTTTTTTGGGCCAGCAGCTTTGTGCAACAATTGGCGCAGGCGCTCCAAATGAAACAGGCCTAGGTAGTGGCAATTTAGACGTCATGATAAATACCACCAACAATGAGGTAATCGCGGACCGTTTTGGTCGGCGATTCGGCAATTTGCGCGTCAGTCTGACGGCTGCGTGTAACTACGCCTGCACCTATTGCGTGCCCAATGGCAAAAAGCTGCAGGCCGCTGCTTACGAACTGTCGGCGGAGGAGATGATCCGAACGGTGGCCTTGTTACAACAGATTACCGGCATTGATAAAGTTCGCATAACCGGTGGCGAGCCGCTGTTGTCCCCAAAGTTTGGAGATTTTTTGCTTGGCGTAATGCAACTCGGACTGAACGATGTGTCGCTGACCACAAATGGGCAACTGCTGCCGCGCTGGGGCGACCATATTATTGCCAGTGGTATGCGGCGCATTAATGTCAGTCTCGACACTCTGGACCCAGACAAATTCCGCGACATAGCGCGCTCAGGTGATTTGGCAACGGTATTAAGCAGCATCGATCGGCTGCTTGAGGGCGGGCTCCGGGTTAAGGTAAACATGGTGCCCATGCGCCGCATAAACGATGCGCAAATTGTACCGATGCTTGAATATTGCCGTCAGCGCGGTATTGAATTGCGTTTTATAGAACTTATGAACATGGGGCATTTGCGCTCGAGCGCGGCCTTTCAGCAGCAATTTTTTTCGATGGATGAGATTCTTGAATTAATTTCCCATCACTATACGTTTAGCCGCACCGATGCACCCTTCGACTCCACTGCGGTGCGATTCGAGATTGTCGGCGGTGGCTATTTTGGTGTGATCGCGAATGAGAGCGAGCCCTTTTGTCGCACCTGTACACGCTTGCGTTTGTCGTCAAATGGACATTTATATGGATGTCTATCGAACGCCAAAAGTCACGACATTCGTCCGCTTCTCGAACAGCCAGATGCGTCGGCGCGCTCAGCCCTGCGCCAGGTGCTCGTGCAGGCCCTGAGGGATAAGCAGGATCTGAGTTTCAAAGGCGAAACTACGGTGATGAAATTCATCGGTGGATAACGAACTTTTTGAACGGGCGAAGCATCTAATTTGCCCATTGCAAGTGAGTCATTGGCAGCTTAATGGCAGCAATAGAACAACTGTTTGACACATTACTGATGTTGCAAGAGCAGAAGCGCTTGCCGCCGCTGGAACAGTGGCAGCCCACCAAGCGAGGCCGAGTAGACATTCGCATAGACCGCGAAGGGCGGTGGTTCCACGAAGGCGATCAGATTAAGCGCCAACCGTTGGTTGATCTGTTCGCGACTCTGCTGCGTAAAGAAGCCGATGACTATTACTTGGTTACGCCGGTCGAACAGATGCGGATCGATGTCGAGGATGTGCCGTTTGTAGTGACCGATATGGACGTTCGCGGGTATGCCGACAGGACCGACTTATTGTTCACCACCAATGTCGGTGACTACGTGCTTGCAGACGCGACCCATGCTGTATTTATGCGCGGCGACACGCCGTACTTTTCAGTTCGCGCCGATCTGCTGGCGCGCATTCAACGCAGCGTGTTTTACCGGCTGGTGGAATACGGGGTTGAGCGCGAGGGTGACCTTTGGGTATATAGCCAAGGAGTCGGTTTCAACTTAGGTTCATTGACGTAACGGCCCTACATATTGGGATACGTCGGGCCGCCGGCACCTTCGGGGACGACCCAGGTGATATTTTGTGCAGGGTCTTTAATGTCGCAGGTCTTACAGTGCACACAGTTTTGCGCGTTGATCTGAAAACGGGGGCCGCTTTCTTCCTCTATAACCTCGTAAACACCTGCTGGACAGTAGCGCTGAGCTGGCTCGGCAAACATTGGGAGGTTATCCCGAATCGGTAAATCAGGGTCTGCCAAGGTTAGATGACAGGGCTGGTCCTCTTCGTGATTGGTGCCCGATAAGAATACCGAAGACAGTTTGTCAAAGGACAACACGCCATCGGGCTTGGGGTACTCGATGATTTTACTGTCCGCAGCCGGTTTTAAGGTCGCATGGTCCGGCGTAGGGTCGGACAGCGTCCATGGCTGATTGCCTGAGAAAAATTGATCGACGAAGGCATGGGCCGAGCCGCCAAGAATACCGAGTTTATGCAGCGCGGGGCCAACATTGCGCGATCTGTTTAGTTCATCGAACAGCCAGGAGTTTTCGAATCGGCTTTGGTAACTGCTGGCGTTGGTATGGCCGTGCCCGGCCGCGAGTTCATCGAATGCCGCCTCGGCAGCCAACATGCCCGATTTCATGGCGGTATGGCTGCCTTTGATCTTCAGTACGTTGAGGAAGCCAGCGTCGTCTCCAGCCAGCAATGCACCGGGTACCGTTAAGGTCGGCAACGCCTGCAGGCCGCCTTTGGTAAGGGCTCTGGCGCCGTATGATATGCGCTCCCCGCCCTCCAACACGTCAGCAATAAGCGGATGGTGCTTCCAGCGTTGCATCTCGTCATACGGCGACAGGTGTGGATTCTTATAGCTCAGATCTACAATTAACCCAAGCGACACTTGATTGTCGGGCAGGTGGTACAGGAACGAGCCTCCGGTCGTGCCACCGGGCAGATGATTGAGCGGCCAGCCGATCGTGTGCATCACCTTGCCAGCCTTATGTTTTGCCGGGTCGACGCTCCAAAGCTCTTTTAGGCCGATCCCGTAATGAGGCGTGCCCGAGTTAGCGTCAAGATTAAACTTGCGAATTAACTGTTTACCCAAATGCCCGCGGCAGCCTTCAGCAAAGATTGTGTATTTCGCCAGCAATTCGTAACCCGGAGTAAACGTGCCTTTTTGCTCGCCTTCCGCACTAATGCCCATGTCGCCCGTGGCTATGCCTCGCACTGCATCGTTGTCGTCGTAAAGCACCTCTGCGGCAGTAAACCCTGGAAAAATATTAACGCCCATGGCTTCGGCCTGCTCGCCCAGCCATCGGCACAGATTACCTAGACTGATGGCGTGATTGCCCTCGTTATGCGAGTCAGATGGCACAAAATAGCTGGGCACTTTGATCCGGTTGGTGTCGTTCACCATGTAATAGATCAGGTCTTCCGTTACTGGGTTATCCAGAGGTGCACCGCGCTCCTGCCAGTCGGGAAATAATTCGTTTAAAGCGGTTGGCTCAAGGATCGCACCGCTGAGAATATGCCCGCCAATCTCCGCGGCTTTTTCTACCAGGCAGACGGAAATCTCTTGGCCGCTCGCTTCGCTCAGCTGGATCAAACGGCAAGCCGCGGCGAGTCCTGCAGGACCACCGCCTACAATTACCACATCAAATTCCATTGACTCGCGCTCTACTTGCTCAGACATAGCTCAACTTTTCCCGCTTTCCTTCTCTGAATGTTCCGCCGTAGTGCTGTGGCGATGATGACTGTATTCGCTTCGTTGCGTGGATGGTGCGATCTCGCATAGCCCTAGTATACCGATTTTTTTTCATTGTCTTGACCTAGAACTGCGCGCTGGTGACAATACGTCGCCGGAATTCAAGACGTCCAAAGAGTGGCGACCTCTCTGTACCCCTAATTCGGTCTGTAGAGGAGAAGGTGAGACCGAGCACCGAAGAATCGGCAATTCATTAAGATCGAAGAAAAACGCCAGATCCAGTGAACGCTTCACCGCTGACGGCAACAATAAAACCCTACTATTTCTTTCTCGTCTTTGGACAAAAGCGCGGTAGGGACAAGTGAGGACTTTTAATTCATGAAAGTGATCGTACCTGTAAAGAGAGTTGTAGATTACAACGTCAAAGTGCGCGTCAAGCCGGACAATTCTGGTGTTGATTTAAACAACGTAAAAATGTCAGTCAACCCATTTTGTGAAATCGGCATAGAAGAAGCTGTGCGACTTAAAGAAGCGGGCACTGCTGAGGAAGTGATTGCCGTAGCGATCGGCAGCGGCGCTTGCCAGGAGCAGTTGCGAACGTGCCTAGCACTGGGTGCAGACAGAGCGATTCTCGTGGAAACCGACCACGACGCGCAGCCTCTGGGTATAGCTAAGGCGCTGCAAGCGGTACAGGAGCGCGAGCAAGCGGGCATGGTCATTTTCGGTAAGCAAAGTATCGATGGCGATAACTGTCAAACCGGTCAAATGTTTGCTGCGTTGACCGGCATGTCCCAGGCAACGTTTGCCTCCGAGGTTAAAATCGATGGCGACAAAGCGCAGGTGACTCGCGAAGTGGATGGCGGACTGCAAACGCTCGAAATCACCTTGCCGGCTATGGTCACAACTGATTTGCGCCTAAATGAACCGCGCTATGCCTCATTACCTAACATCATGAAGGCGAAGAAAAAACCCCTGGACGTGCTCTCGCCTGAAGACCTTGGTGTCGATTTGACACCCACCGTTGAAGTGCTCAGCGTCGAAGCACCGGCGGAGCGACAGGCTGGCATTAAAGTAGAGACCGTCGAACAGTTGGTCGATAAATTGAAGAATGAAGCGAAGGTGATTGCATGAGCATTTTAGTAGTTGCAGAACACGACAACACAGAAAATAAAAGCCAGACCAGA
>DEBN01000081.1:14629-26724 GCA_002348825.1 Gammaproteobacteria bacterium UBA2955 | reverse complement strand
CGATCGCAGAACAAAAGCAGAGCGCAACGCACCTTTCTGCGACACTGCATACGGGGCGCACGCATCAGATTCGCGTGCATGCGCAATCGCAGCAGCATCCGATTTTAGGCGATGCCAAGTACGCCAATTCCAGTTCGTTTGCAGCTCCCCGTCTGTGCCTGCATGCAAGTCGTCTTGTGGTGCCGCTGGGCAGTGATCGGTTCGATTTTCAAGCCCCAATTGCGGATGATATGACTTCGTTTTGGAGCTCGCTCAGTTAACCGTTCAAGTCGCTCCAAGGCGAATCCCTAGATCTTTCAAACGAGAGGTCAATTGAATCAGTGATATGCCCTCCAGCGCGCTGGGATCCGAGGTTGCAACTTCGCTAAACAGAGTGATACCTAAAGATTCAATTTTAAACGACCCCGCGCAATCGATCGGCTGCTCGGTTGCGACATAGTCGGCTATTTCGAGAGTGGTCAAAGGGCGCAGTTTTAGCCGAGTTGTATCCAGATCATGGCTGATCCTCTGAACCTCAGCGTTTTCAGTAACGATCATTGTCATCGCGGTATAGAAGAAGGCCTCCTGGCCGCTCATCCGAGTCAGCTGGTGTTTGGCCATTTCTAAGTTGCCAGGTTTATGTAAAAGCATTCCGTTGCAGCTCCCCGATTGGTCGCACCCTATGATCACTGAATTCGGGTGGGCAGCAACTAAGCTCTGGGCTTTCTCGCGAGCGAGGCGCGAGGCGAGTTCGGCTGCGTTCTCTTGTGAATCCGGGGTTTCGTCTATCGCGGCAGGGTGCTGCGTAAATTTTAAGCCGATACGTCGCAACGATGCGGCTCGATACTTTGAGGCGGAAGCTAGGACGATTTGAGTCTTCATATCACAGCCACTTTACACAACGTTTTCAGATACCTATGATGGCGCCCGCTTTGGGCTGGCTCGAAGGCATTCATTGGCAGACTCAAGTTACAGGGACCTCGGGCAAAAAAACAGCACGCTGACCCGAGTCGTAAGCCGGCAGCAACTGCCTCGTCTAGCGGAGGTTTGTGGGCTGGAAGACGATGTCGATGTCGAAGCGAGTTTTCGTATCGACGATCGCGGTAGGGTTAACGTTTCTGTTCGGCTAGATGGGACGGTTAGTCTAGATTGTTATCGGTGTAACGAAACTGTGGTGCAGCGATTGCAAATGGCCTTTGATGCTGTGGTGGCTTTCGACGAGACCCGGGCCAGCGAATGGGCTGCTTGGTCCGCAGCAAATGACATCGAGCTTGAGCACATCATCGTGGCCTCGAGTCAAACCCTTGATGTTGCGGAGTTGATTGAGGATGAACTCATGCTCGGTTTGCCGCTGCAGGTGCTTTGTGAAGAGGGGTGCACGACAGGCCGTGGAGCCCACGCTGAAGATGGACACGTGAGGGCTGCGTCGACGGACCGGCAGATGCCCTTTGAAGGGCTGCGTGAGTTAATCGCGGAGCGTGCGATCACAAATAGCGACGCAACGAGCAATAGAGATAAAGGTGGAAGTTAAAGTATTCGTGGCTCCTGACGTTCGAATGCGATGGGTAAACAGATCAACCAGTAAATTTATAAGGTAAGCAATCATGGCGGTTCAAAAAAGCAAGGTCACGCGTTCACGCAGGGGCCAGCGGCGTTCACACGACGCGTTGGCAGCCCCGACATTGTCGGTGGAGCCTACTTCTGGCGAAACTCACCGACGTCACCATGTCAGTGCGGATGGGTTTTATCGCGGACGTCAGGTAATGCCTGACAAAAAGTAGATTTTCGGGTGTCGTTTACGCCGACCGCCGCTTCTCCCAGTACGCGGCAGTCTATAGTGCCGCATTCTCGGCTTTGACCGTTTGATAACGATTCACGAACGTTACGTGAGGAGCGACCTTCGGTGCTGTAGGCGATTAAAGAAGGCTCATTACCCCTCCAGCGCTCTGCCTCAGCGCAGGGCTTCGCTAGATTACCAGTCTGACAAAAGCTCAACGGCTTGAGGAGCAGAATATGAATATAGCCGCTATATTTCCCGGTCAGGGTTCACAATCCGTTGGGATGCTCGCGGAAGTGGCGCAGCGCAGTCCTGTTGTTCGGGAGCGGTTTGCTGAAGCCTCTGACGCCTTGTCCTTCGATTTATGGCAGTTGACACAACAGGGCCCGGCCGAGATTTTAGGACAAACAGAAAATACTCAACCGGCTTTGCTGACAGCGAGCGTAGCGTTGTGGGAGGCGTTGCAAGCACTCCGCAGCGAACCGCTGCAGGTCGAAGCCATGGCAGGCCACAGCTTAGGCGAATATTCTGCGCTGGTATGCGCGGGTGCCATATCATTTGTGGACGGTGTTGGTTTGGTGCGCAAACGGGGTGAACTGATGCAGCAAGCTGTACCCGGCGGTCAGGGTGGTATGGCGGCTGTTTTGGGCTTAGAGGACTCAAAAGTAAGGGCGTGTTGTGCAGCGGTGGAAGGGGTTGTAACAGCGGCGAATTTTAACGCGCCAGGTCAAGTGGTCATTGCAGGTGCAAAAGCGGCGGTAGACTTGGCGATCCAGGCCTGTAAGGACGCCGGTGCTAAGCGCGCTGTAGCACTCGACGTCAGCGGGCCTTTCCATTCGCCGCTGATGGCCCCCGCTGCCGAGGAGTTTTCCAAGATATTAGATGCAACCGCGGTGCAAATGCCGAGAATCACTGTGGTGCAGAATGTTGAGGCAAAGCCTGCGGGGAATGAGCATCAAATTCGTGCCAATTTGGTGGCGCAACTTTCGGCACCGGTCAGATGGACAGAAACTATTGAACGATTGGTCAACGATGGTGCTCAACAGTTTATAGAATCAGGCCCAGGCAATGTGCTCAGCGGCTTAGTCAAGCGTATAGCTCGCGGCACGCCTACAGTAGCGCTGTCATCGAACGAAGGTTTGGAAAGCGCGATTGGGTTATGAACACGTAACAGCGAGGGTACGCAGTGGATTCGAATACGGCCTTGGTCACCGGCGCTAGTCGCGGTATCGGCGCAGCAATTGCTGACGAGCTCGCTCGTCTGGGTTATTTTGTATTTGGTACTGCGACTTCAGAAGCCGGTGCGGAAAACATCTCTAACCAGTTACAGTCGCAAGGTCGTGGGCTGGTGTTGCGAGTGCAAGATCAAACGTCTGTGGACAATGCGTTCAGAGAAATGCTCGACGGTGCGCCAGCGCCGTTGATCGTCGTTAACAACGCCGGTGTCACGCGCGATAATTTAATGCTGCGAATGTCAGCAGACGAATGGCAAGAAGTTTTAGATACAAATCTTAATGGCGCGTTTCGTGTAACCAAGGCTGCCCTGCGCGGCATGATCAAAGCTCGATGGGGTCGAGTAATTAATGTTGGCTCGGTGGTAGCGAGGCTGGGTAATCCTGGTCAAGCTAACTATGTGGCGAGTAAAGCGGGTCTTGAGGGATTTACCCGGTCTTTGGCTTTAGAGGTTGGTTCGCGGGGGATCACCGTTAATTTGCTGGCCCCCGGGTTCATCGAAACAGACATGACCGCAGCGCTGAGCAGTGAGCAAACGGCTGCTATGTTAACTAGAATTCCACTAGGCAGGATGGGCACAGCCAAAGAGGTGGCTGCGTTAGCTGGCTTTTTGAGCGGTGATGATGCGGCTTACATAACCGGGCAAACGATTCACGTGAACGGCGGAATGTTTCTTAATTAGTCTTCGATAAGTTGACGTTGAGAACGGATTTTTCCCTTAAATTGTTTATTGAATTGCCAAAACCGCCTCTATAGACTCCCCCACCCTTGAACCTTGGAACCATCAGGAGATGTCTTTAGCATGAGTACTGTTGAGGAAAGAGTAAAAAAGCTTATCAGCGAGCAACTCGGCGTTAAGGAAGAGGAGGTAGGCAGCGAAGCTTCCTTCGTCGAAGACTTGGGCGCTGATTCCTTGGATACTGTTGAGCTTGTTATGGCTTTGGAAGAGGAATTCGAAACCGAAATTCCCGACGAAGAAGCTGAAAAAATTACCACAGTAAAAGAAGCCATAGACTACATACTGGCTAATCAATAATTGATCAGGGCGCTAGATTAAAGAGCGCCGCGGTATCTTGCTGGGCCTGCCGGATCCCACCTTTTTAAATCTTATTTTGCGGAACTCGGCGTCCGAGGCGCACCGGTGCGTCCGACCTTTTCGAAGGCATGGAGAGACAGGCGGCATGCAGACAGGTCGATTAATATGTGGTTTATTTGGAAATCCAATGCGCTTGGAGCGGGAGCGAATCAATGAGCAGACGTAGGGTGGTTGTTACCGGTATGGGAATGGTGTCTCCGATAGGCCACACCGTTGAGAGTTCCTGGCAAGCAGCAATAGCCGGCCAAAGCGGTATTCGTGCTAACGAAGGCTTCGACACAGAGGCTTTTGGGGTAAAAATCTGTGGCAGCATCGTGGATTTCGACATCAGCAACTATATGCACCCTAAAGAAGCTCGGCGAATGGATTCGTTCATTCAACTGGGAGTAGCTGCGGCAACCCAAGCCATCAAAGATGCAGGTTTAACCGCACATCCAGACGATGCCGATCGCATAGGCGTCGCGATTGGTTCAGGGATTGGCGGTATTGAAACCATCGAAAATACCCACGCAACGTTGGTTAATAGTGGGCCGCGGAGGGTGTCTCCCTTTTTTATACCCGGCGTAGTCATCAACATGATCTCTGGGAATGTCTCCATTGAATGGGGGTTTAAAGGCCCGAACTTTGCTGTGGTTACAGCCTGTACAACGGGCACGCATAACATTGGGTTTGGTGCTCGAATGATCCAATACGGTGAAGCGGACGTTATGGTCGTTGGTGGTGCCGAATCTGCGACTTCGCCAATTACTGTTGCCGGATTTCACTCTATGAAAGCGCTGTCAACGCGTAATGATGACCCCGCTGCGGCGAGCCGACCCTGGGATGCTGACCGTGATGGCTTTGTTCTTGGCGAGGGTGCCGGCGTGCTGGTCATTGAAGAATATGAACGAGCAAAAGCGCGGGGTGCGCACATATATGCAGAACTTACCGGGTTCGGGATGAGTGGTGATGCGTTCCATATCACCGGTCCGTCGGAATCTGGCGAAGGTGGTGCAAAAGCCATGCAAAACGCCTTAAACGACGCCGGTTTGAATCCTCATGAGCTTGGGTATTTAAATGCGCATGGTACGTCTACCCCATTGGGTGATGTGGCAGAGACCGAGGGTGTTAAGTCAGTTTTTGGATCCGAGACCAAATTGTGTGTCAGTTCGACGAAGTCGATGATAGGACACCTGTTGGGAGCGGCCGGATCGGTAGAAGCGATCTTCACGATCAAGGCGTTGACCGACCAAGTATTGCCACCGACTATCAATCTAGAAAACCCTGGAGAGGGTTGCGACTTGGATTATGTGCCTAACGAGGCGCGCCAAACCACGCTGGAAAACGCGGCAACCAATTCCTTTGGGTTTGGCGGTACCAACGGTACCTTGATCTTCAGCCGTATCTGAAGCTATTGAATGCCCCGCAGGTAGATAACGACGATACTCGTTCGCCATATCTGGTCAGCATTGTTGCTGGTATTGCGAGCATCGCGTTACTCATGATGGGGTTGTATTTTGGCTTTTTAGGCTGGGCAGAACGTCCGGGCAACCTTGAAAACCCAGTTCGGTACGACCTTCGGCCAGGGCAATCTTTTGCCCAAGTTGCAGCGGACCTGCAAGAGCAAGGGGTCCTAGAGAGCCCCCGATTGTTTTCTTTGTATGCGCGCATGACATCATTGGATGTGTCGGTCCAGGCGGGCGAATACGACCTTCCCAGAAACATCTCTCCACTCGGCTTGTTGAACCTGTTTTCCACTGGCCAAGTGGTATTGCACCCGGTACAGCTGGCCGAAGGCGCCACATTGAAGCAGGTGCTCACGGCGTTGCGGAAAAGCACGTTTCTCGTCGATGACCTTGGTGTTGGCCTAACCAATAGCGATTTCGAGCTGTTGTTAAAACGGCTCCGGTTGCCTATACAGTTCGCCGAAGGTTATTTCTTTCCCGACACCTACATGGTGGTCAGAGGAACGAAGGTCAGCGATGTCTTGGTTATGGCGCATAAAGCGATGCAGACTAAGCTCGATGCGGCGTGGCAGCAGAGGAATGCGCGGCTGGCGGTGAGGGACCCCGATCAGCTGCTCATTCTTGCTTCGATTATTGAAAAAGAAAGTGGCGAGGGCGGTGATCGCCGCACCATCAGTCAGGTTTTTCACAATCGCTTGCAGCTCAATATGCGTCTGCAGACAGATCCGACGGTGATATACGCCCTAGGCGATGCATTTGACGGCGACATCCGCTCTCGTGACTTGCGCGTGGATTCGCCGTTCAACACCTATAGAGTAAAAGGCTTGCCACCGACACCCATCGCGCTACCTTCTTTCGATTCTTTATTGGCTGCGGCTCAGCCGACAAAAGGGGACTATCTATATTTTGTGGCGCGCGGTGACGGTACTTCCGAATTTTCTCGTACGCTGAATGAACACAATGCCGCAGTGCGGAAATTTCTGATGCAAGGCTCAAAGCCTAATTGAAATCTTTACTAAGGCGCAGCTATGACTCGTAATTTCGGTAAATTTATTACGCTTGAGGGCTCGGAGGGCGTCGGTAAAACCACCAACATCGATTTTGTTTGTCAGCTGTTGGAAACTAACAACGTGCCCTACATCCGGACCCGCGAGCCCGGTGGTACGCCGTTGGCTGAAGCCTTGCGCGACGCTATGTTGGCAGTGCGCGAAGAGCAGGTCAGCGGTATGACTGAGTTATTATTGGTATTTGCCGCTCGCATGCAGCACTTGGATTGTGTTATTCGTCCCGCTTTGGCGCAGGGCATGTGGGTGGTCTGCGATCGTTTTACAGACGCATCGTATGCCTACCAAGGTTACGGCCGGGGTCTGAAATTAGAGCGTATAGCGGCGCTAGAGCAGTGGGTGCAGGATGGGCTGCAACCGGACTTAACGCTGCTTCTCGATCTTGCTCCAGACCTTGCGCAACAGCGTATGCTCGAGCGTACTAAGGACCGCATGGAGTCCGAGCAACTGGAATTCTATCAACGGGTGCGGGCCGGCTATCTAACCCGTGCTGCCGCTGATGAGGGGCGTTTTCGCGTCATCGATGCGCAGAAAACAATTGATCAAGTGGCAGCAGCGATCGAAACCCACATCGCTGACCTGATCCGGCGCTGGCACAACTAAGTAGTGTTATGTACTCGGTATTTCCTTGGCATGATCAAATCGTAGCGCGTGTGGCCGGCTTGGCGAGCTCGGAGCGACTGCCTTCGGCGATGGTCCTAAGCTGCGGTGAAGGTTGGGGCGGTGAGGCATTATTGGCTCGATGTGCCGCCGAATTAGTCGGTATCGTCAGCGATTTACCTCCCTACGAGGTCGCACATCCAGATTTCTGCTGGGTTCGCCCGGATGGTGCTGTAATTAAGATAGACGCCATTAGAAAGCTAACGCAATTTGCTGTGCAGACGCCGCAGATAAGTGCGCGCAAGGTGGCCTGTATAGTTGACGCCCATACGATGAACAAAAATTCGGCGAACGCGCTGCTGAAAGTGTTGGAAGAGCCGCCACCGAATACACATATTTTGCTCGCCACACCTTATTGGGGGCGTCTTATGGCGACGGTTCGGAGCCGCTGTCAGCGATTTGCCATGGCCAAAGATCTCGGTGTTGCCGAGCATTGGCTGCAGCAGCAGGGTCTAGCGTATACCGAAGAGGATTTAGCAGAGGTCGACAATGCGCCCCTGGCGCTTGTCGCGGCTAAAAATTTCAACCTTCGCAGTTGGCTCGCCGAGGTAGAGCGTACTTCGGATGCTGCCGCCGCTGCTGCGGCGATTATGCAAACAGATGTGGTCGAGGCCTTGGCGCGCTGGGTGCGTTTACTGCTGTCGGAGCAAAAGCGCTTGGCAGATAGGCAAACTTTGGTCTTTATAAATGAGATTAATCAGGTCAGATTCGCGCTGCAGTCATCAAACTCGGCTAATGCTCAATTGTTGCTTGAAAAGTTGCTCGCGCAGTGGACCGCTCTTCTGCACTTCAAAAACAAAACACGTTAAATCTGCAAACTTTGAAACGTTGTGTTTATTGATTCCCATTGCCATCTTAACTACTTGAACTCTGCCGGCGACGCCTTGAATAGGGCACGTCAAAACGGCGTCGGCGGTGTGCTTTGCGTTGGGGTAGACGAATCAGGTATAGAGGAAGTTTTGGCGCTGGCGCAAGCGCATGATGATGTTTGGGCCAGTGTGGGTACGCATCCGCAAAGCGTAGAGGACGGGATAGCCTGGATAGAGGGCAAGCTAGCTCGACCGAGCGTGGTGGCCGTGGGTGAAACAGGCCTGGATTACACAACAGCTGGCAACGCTGAAATGCGGCGCTTGCAACTGTACTCGTTTGAACATCAGATGAATTTGGCAGAGCGTTACGGTTTGCCAGTGATCATTCACACGCGCGGCGCCGAGTCGGATACGTTAACGATGCTCGAGAATTTTCCTAGGGTTCAAGGCGTGTTGCATTGCTTCACCGAGTCATGGGCGATGGCCGAGAGAGCGATGGATCTGGGTTATTTCATATCCATCTCCGGCATCGTGACGTTCGCCAAAGCGGAAAATGTAAGAGCGGTGGCGGCCGACGTGCCGCTCGATCGACTACTGATAGAGACAGACGCGCCGTGGCTGGCGCCAGTGCCCTATAGGGGTAAGGAAAATGAACCTGCGTTTGTGTCGCAGACGGCGGAGTTTTTGGCGCAACTCAGGGGTTTGGAGGTGGGCGCATTGGCGAGAGCAACCAGTGCTAATTTTCGCCGTTTGTTTCTGTCTGCAGATGCCGGGAAAAGAAATCCAGTATCGCTGTAAATCGATGAATGGAAACGTGAGTTTCCTGCATGGAGTGCTTGGCGCCGGGGTAAGTCATTAGCTCAAACTGTTTCCCGAGTTTTTGCAGCTCCGCCATGATCAACGTGCTGTGTGTGAATAGAACATTATCATCAGCCATACCGTGAATAAGCATCAACGCGCTTTCGAGTTGGTGTAGGTGAGCTATCACACCGCTGTTTCTGTAGGCGTCGGGTTGTTCCTGAGGTAAGCCCATGTAGCGCTCGGTGTAGTGGCTGTCGTAAAGCGCCCAGTCGCTCACAGGCGCTACTGCTGCCCCCGCTTTAAAGACGTCTGGCGCGCTGCACAACGACATTAAGGTCATATATCCGCCGTAGCTGTGACCAAAAATTCCGATATTATTGGTATCTGCCCACGGCACAGATTTAAGTAATTCCACGCCACGTAACTGGTCCTCGACTTCCACACTACCCATCGCACGGTAGATAGGCGCTTCAAATCCTCGCCCACGGTTGCTCGAGCCGCGGTTATCAAGTTCCAGTACACCAAATCCATTGTGAGCGAACAGCTGCTGCAGTAGCGGACTCCATTCTTTGCGCACTTTCTGTGCGCCGGGACCGCCGTAGACGTAAACGATGACTGGATGTTTGCCTGTTTTAGACAGCGGTGGGGTTAATCTGAAGTACAGGTTTTCTTGTTCCGACGTCAGTACGGAGCCAAATTCGCTGGGGACATGGTTCGCCAGAAAAGGCTGGTAAGGATGGTTGGCGTTTATTTGCTCCTCGAATAATGTGTGCTCCACGCGCTTTGCGACCGCGCTATTCAAGCTAACTTTTAGAGGCGTGAGATCATTAGTAAAGCGATCTACGAATAGGCACTGGCGTGGATTTAGGACGAAGTCATGCCAGCCGGCATCTTCGGTAATTCGGGTAAACGCGCTGCCATCTAGTGGTATCGTGAATAAGTGATTCTCCAGCGGCGTATCTTGCCAACCACAGGCGTAAATCTTTTCAGTATCGGCGCCAAGCAGTTGGTTGAGATGCGTCGGGCAGGCTAGGCGCTCCGGCGCGTTCGGCCTGTTGAGAAGAATCGCTTGACGTCGTCCGCTAGATTCAGAGGTAAACGCGTGGCCGCCGCCTTGCAGCTCGGTAAAATCGTCAGTGAGGTTTATCCAGGTTGCAGAGCGTTCTACGTGATACGTTTGCCATTTTTTTTCCGCGTATCCCTTGCGCAATACAGTCAGAGTCTGCTGCAGACGATCCTGGCACTGGATGTAGAGGCCATCTGTGCAGGGGTCGACTCTGGCTAAATAGGCTTGTTCTTCGCTGTCGCGCCAAAGCTCTAGCAGTTCGCCAGTTGCGATGGAGTACTGCCAGAGCGAAACACTGGGATTCACTGCGCCGGCATAGGGGTACCGCTGTGCGATAGAGCGACTGCCGTTGGCGTCTACTTCCAACCGATTGCTTACGGTTACTCGGCTTTCGTCAACTTTGCTGAAAAACAGTAACGTTTCATCTGCCGACCACCAGTGACCCTTAAAACGGTGCATTTCTTCCGCGGCGAGGAAATCTGCGGCACCGTTTGAAAGGGTTGCCGTTGCATCAGTGGTAACTCGTTGTTCAACCTCTAGGTCTTCGTTAATGCGGCGATAGTAGAGATCGCCGTCTCGCACATAGCTGAGGAATTGGCCGTTGGCACTGAGACTAAACGCCGCTTGACGAGTGTTACGGTTGGTCAACTGGCTCGGTGTCGATAACTCGACGTCAGTTAGGTAAGCCTGCCCATCGATGCAGGCGACCAGTGACGTCGTGTTGGGGCGCCAGAAATACTCGGTTATACCTTGGGTGAATTGGCGACGACGTTCGCGCTCAGCGCGTTCTCTGGCGGTTAAGGCGCTGACGTCTTCTTTTGCCTCCTTTGCGATGCTGGATGCGGCGAGCAGGCAAAAACGCTGTTGGGTTGCGCAGACGAATACCCACAGGTCCAGAATGCTGTTGCTGACTGCGCTCGCCTGCAGAAAGCTTACGTATTGTCCGCAGGATGAGATTTTAAATTGAGAGGGCTGTGCGACCCGCAAGCCGGGTTCGGCAAATACTCGCTCGGGTGTCAGCGTGGCCTTCATCGTTCGTTGCCCAAGAGCTGCAACGCGCTAAATGCGTCTCGTGTGAGGTTTTCTACACCGTGGTCGAGCACCCTAACATTGTCCTCGATGCGGATTCCGCCGTAGGGTATTAGCGACTCGACTAAACGCCAATTTATACGTTGATCGTTTTGTTGGTGCGCGCTTAGCAATGCCGGAATAAAGTACACGCCTGGCTCTACCGTCAGCACCATTTCCTCTTTAATGGACCGTGTAAATCGCAAGCTAGGGTAATTCTCTGGCGGCGGACTCATATCCCCGGCCGCATTAATTTGTTGCCCGCCCACGTCGTGAACCTGTAGTCCCAACAAGTGACCGAGTCCATGCGGACAAAAAGTTTCGGTTAGATGAGTGTCGAAAGCCTCTGCCGCAGAGCAACGCAGTATTTCTGTGTCAGTTAATAGTTCAGCGAGTTGTTGGTGCATGAGTCTTTGCAGAGCGACGTAGTTTTGCTCCGGTGCGATAGCTTCGATTAATGCGTCTTGGTGTGCCTGCATCCGTGTGAGCAAGTCCGAAAACACCGAATCCGTGATGTTGGAAGCAGTGGAACCAGTTTTTAAGTGTGTGCGGGTGATATCGCTCGCGTAGCCCCGGAACGCGCCGCCGGCGTCAATCAAAAGGGTGCTGGGTATGCTCGCGCTGCTGCGTTGTTGGAACTGATAGTGGAGATAAGCGGCATGCTCATTCTGGGCAACGATATTGCCGTAAGGCAGTGTGGTTTCGTTTTGTCCGCTCGCCGCCAAATAAGCCATATGTACTTCAAATTCACTGCCACCACCCATGAAGCAATCGGCCGCAGCGTTATGGCCGAGTGCGCCCACGATGGAAGCATTACGCATAGCGGCGAGCTCGTATTGAGTCTTGCTCGCGCGCGCAAAGTCTATGCGCCGGATAAATTGTACTGGGTTGGTTTGCCAGTCCGCTTCGAGTTGCCCTTGATCCGGGAGCTCGCCGATAAATGCAATGCAGCCCGAGTCATTCGAGCATTGCCGCGCGCGCTCGTCGCGATGTTGCATCAAGCCGCTAAGGTCTGGGAAAACCTTAATGTCGAAATAACGTGCGAGATGTTCTGGGGCTGGAGGCGTTGCGTGCCAGTAATCTTCTGGCTGATAAAA
>DEBN01000081.1:9496-14239 GCA_002348825.1 Gammaproteobacteria bacterium UBA2955 | reverse complement strand
GCGTATTCCGGCGGCAACCATTGCAGTAAGTGAGGGTTAGCGCGGAATTCCGGCCCTTGGTCGTCGGCGAAAAAAAAACGAGTTTCCCCGGCATGCAGAATGGCTAGATCAAGTTCGCATTGCGTAAGCGCCTGCCACCATCGGTCTTGGATGGTTGTATAGTGGTCTTTCAACAGTTCGGGCGTGTCAATGTCGACGTAGGGGTAAGTGGCGTTGCGGTGCATAACTTCGGAGTGGCTCCAGAGCATTAAAGGCCAGATCATAGCAGCCAACAAAGCGCATACGCAGTCAAATTGCCAAGATTGCAAGGAGTACTGCGCGAAATGCGAGACTCATGTTAGATTCCGAAAAACTGAGATGATCTTGGAGAGATGATGAGTGCATATGCGTACGTCGCGCCCACCTCAATAAGCGAGGTATTGACGTTGCTCGATGACCATGTCCGTAGCGGACGAGGTACACAGATTTTGGCGGGGGGCACCGATGTGATGGTGCAGATGCGTAGCGTTAATCGCGAGCCTCGCACTTTCATCGACATTAAGCGGCTTGAAGAAACGAACCGTTTACACGTAGGCGCTGAAGAAGTTTACATAGGCTCAGCCATTCCAAGCGCGCGCATGCAGGAGCACGCTGAGCTGAAAACGCTTTATCCAGGGTTACTGGAGGCAGCAGACTTAATTGGATCGACGCAAGTTCAGGGCCGAGCGACCATTTGCGGAAATCTGTGTAACGCGTCGCCCGCGGGAGATAGCATTCCGGCGTTGATCGCTGCGGGAGCGGTGTGTGACATCGCGACGCCCGACGGATCACGAGAGCTCGCGGTAGAAGACTTTGTGGTGGGAGTGGGCCAGAACGCGCTAGCCGACGGTGAGTTTTTGCTGGGAGTAATGCTGCGACGACCGCAAGCATCGACGAAAGACGCCTATTTGCGCTTTACGCCGCGCACAGAAATGGATATCGCTGTTGCCGGCGTCGGTGTTTCGGTGACCTTAGACGGGCCTAATTGCATCGCTGCAAGGGTGGCGATAGGCGCCGTGGCCACCAAGGCATTGCTGGTAGTGGATGCCGCCGAGGCGCTGATAGGTACCACCTTAGATGATGCGGCGTTGCAGCTCGCCGGCATGGCCTGTCAGGCTGCCGCGCAGCCGATATCGGATAAACGTGGCTCCGCCGGCTATCGCAAGAAGGTGGTAGCGGTGTTGTGCCGACGAGCACTGGCGATCGCACGAGATAGGGCCTTAGGACGCTAATATGACGAAACTACATGTATCGACGACGATCAATAACGAGGCCCGAGAGTATCTTTGTGAACCAAATCAATCGATGTTGGACGTGCTGCGAGATGAACTTGGACTCACTGGAACCAAGGAAGGATGCGGTACCGGAGATTGCGGGGCTTGCTCTATTTTAGTTGATGATCGCCTAGTGTGTGCTTGTTTAATGCTTGGCGCAGAAGCTCAGGACGCACAGATCGAAACCATCGAAGGCGTCGCCGGTGAATCTGGCTTGCATCTTTTACAAAGCAAATTTCTAGAGCACGCAGCGCTGCAGTGCGGCATCTGTACCCCTGGTTTTATTATGGCTTCTAAGGCACTCCTAGCTAAGAACCCTAATCCGGATGAAACCACAATTCGTTATTGGCTTGCCGGCAACCTGTGCCGATGTACCGGCTACGACAAAATTGTCAGAGCCGTTCAGGATGCTGCCGCGGAACTCTCCCATCCTGCCTAGTGCAAGTCCTTCTTGGTGATCGTTACTTATGTCGAGACTGATAAATTTTGGTTCTCTTTGTGTTGATTGGGTGTATCAGGTGCCTAATTTGGTGGCGGCGGGGGAGACGATCGCGAGCGTCGGTCGCGCCGTTCATCCCGGAGGAAAAGGTTTAAATCAATCAATTGCAGCCGCGTTGGCCGGGGCTGAGGTAGCGCATTTTGGGGCCGTCGGGGATGACGGGGCAGCATTGATAGAGGCTCTCGTTAACGCGGGAGTCGATACTCGCGGGATACTGCAGCTTCAGGACGGGTCGGGTCATGCGGTTATTCAGGTGGACACCGATGGCCGCAACGCCATTGTGATTTATCCCGGCGCAAACCGATCGATTCCGCAAAGCCACTGGCGTTTCATGCTTGATTCGATGGCGGTGGGCGATTGGTTATTAGTGCAAAACGAAACCAACGACGTTGGCGAGGTTTTATCGCAGGCTCGACAGCGCGGGATTAAAATTGCGGCAAACCTAGCGCCCGCAGACGACCGGATTGCCGAGTACCCGATAGAGCATGTGGCGCTTTTAATCGTTAACGAAGTCGAGGCGATGGCTTTGGCGCAACGATCGGATGTGCAATCCGCATTCGCGGAATTACGGCAACGCTACCCCCATATCGATGTTGTTTTGACCCTTGGGGGAGACGGGCTTTGGTATGCAATGGCAGATCAACCCTCAGCGTTTTATCTCGAATCGCACGAGGTCGATGCGGTGGATGAAACAGCCGCGGGAGATGCATTTATCGGGTATCTGATGGCTGCGCTGCTGGCGCATACATCACTGCCGGAGGCGCTCGTGCTCGCAAGCGCGGCTGGCGCGCTGGCCGTCACGCAGGCGGGCGCTGCCAGTTCGCTACCCGCTCGAGACGATGTGGAGGCCATGCGTCGTCGCACCCCGCTATCGTTAAAACCGCTCGAGTTCGACTAACTCATTCACTGAACGACAGCTGGGTCATGGCCGCAAGGTCATCTATGGCTTGGTGTTCCGAAACCACTTTGATAGTGCGCATCCCGAGCGCACGGGCCGGTTTTAGATTGATGCCAAGGTCGTCTAGGAATACCGCATTTTTGGGATTAACTCCGATCCGCTCGCAGGTGCTTAGGTAGATTCTCGGGTCGGGTTTGCGGATTCCTTCCTTACTTGATTCCACGACCAAGTCAAACAGCGCCATGACTTCAGCGACCGCGTCCGCCTTGTTTTGATCTTTGGTCATGCTTGGTCCGTGACCTGCTTTTACGTTGTTGGTGATACAGGCCACTTTGAAGTGTTGCTTGCATGTTTTCAGTACGCTCACCATGCGCGGGCGTAAACTGCCGCTGAGCACGGCGACAACATCTTTGCCGTTAATTCGGTGCCCAAGAGCGGCACTTTCGGTCGCAAATAGGGTGTCGAATTCCTCCAAGGATACGCTGTTGGATTCGAATTTGGCCCAGGCGTTGCCGGTGGGATTAGTCGCGTTGACGCTTCGAATAAAATCTGCGGGGACCCCGAGTTTTGCCTCTAACGCGTTGAAGGCGTCGAAAGGACTGCTGGTAAAGACGCCTCCGAAATCCCAGAGTATTGCCTTAATCTCACTTTCGGTCGTTTGGGACACTGAATTTCCTCTAATACATTAGAGCGCTGATGATAGGCACAATTCGAATTGGAGCAATAAGTGTTTGAGAGGGCTTTCGGCTAAAATTTGTTTGTATGGCGGTCGGTGCGCTTATATCGTGTCTATGTCACAACAAAACCGTAGGAGAGAGATCGATGTCGAAACAAATTTCCATCCGCTGTACGGATGATTTTGCGATGGGATGCTATCGCGCTGAGCCCGTTGACGCGGCCTCGGGAGCTATTGTGGTGATTCAGGAAATCTTTGGCGTTAATACTCACATTCGAGAGGTCGCCGATGGATATGCTGCAAGTGGTTATAGCGTCTACGCGCCTAAATTATTTGACCGAATTCGTCCCGATATTGAACTGGGGTATAGCGAGTCCGATATGGCGCAGGGTATTGACTTAGCATTCAATAAGCTCGATCTGGCACAAGTCATAAATGATGTGCAGGCCACTGTCGATCGCATCATTGCGGACGGGGAGCAGAAGATCGGATTGGTTGGATTTTGCTTTGGTGGTCTGGTTTCCTGGTTGAGCGCTGCCCAAGTAAGCGGGCTCTCAGCCGTTGTCGGTTACTATGGAGGCGGCATTGCAGGTCAGTTGGATCAGTCTCCGCGCTGTGCCGCAATGTTGCACTTTGGTGAGCTTGACGCGCATATCCCATTAACCGACGTCGATAAAATTAAGCAAGCCAACCCTGAGTTGCCGGTGCATGTTTATGCCGCTGATCATGGTTTTAACTGCGATCATCGCGGCAGTTATGATGCCAATGCCGCGGAATTGGCACGGTCCCGAAGCTTGGAATTTTTTGCTCGACAACTCCGTGACGCTGGTTGAGTTGCCAATTTTGAGGCGCGTGGCGCAGGGTCAGAGAAGCGGCTCGGGGCACGAGCTCAGAGTCACTCGAAAGGAGCTACTAGAATAGCAAAGTGTGCACTATTGACATCCAATGGGCGTTTGTTGATGCTTCGGCCTGCGATCGGCGGTGGGGGGCAGCCAGCGTTGAGGAATAGCGGCTCGCAGAGCGACGCGCCGTTAAGGAGAGAGAGTCCCCAGACAGTCTTTACTCGGCAGTCTTCACTGCAGGGTAGGGTTGCTAAAAACTATTTGCACGGTTGGCTAGTAGGTTGAAAGAAATACTTTCGATTTAGGGTTGATGCGACCTAACACAAGCTGGCTTTGCAAATTCCATAGATTTTCCAGTAGGAAGTTGTAATGAAAAAACATATACGAAGGCTATCGATTATGGTTTTGGCTGCGGCCTCAACTATTTTGGGCGCCTCAGTTTATGCAACCACGCTGAATGATATTTTTCAGGTTGCAGAACGTATGAATGTAAACGCGAAAAAATCACAGGCAAAAATCGATGCTCTCAATGAGGA
>DEBN01000081.1:3055-9110 GCA_002348825.1 Gammaproteobacteria bacterium UBA2955 | reverse complement strand
AGGGTTTACAACCGTCAGCTGGAAAAGCAGATCGCTAACCAAGAACGTGAAATGGCGCAACTTTCATCGTCTATCGATGAAGTAACCGTTATCGAGCGGCAGATCACGCCGCTGATGTTGCGCATGATCGATGGCATAGAGCAGTTTGTAGAACTCGACGTGCCGTTTTTGCTCGATGAGCGTCGAGCTCGGATTGAACGTCTGCGCGAGATTATGGACCGTGCCGATGTCGCTGTGTCTGAGAAATTCTCTCAAGTGCTGCGAGCCTTCCAAATCGAAAACGAATATGGCCGGACCATGGAGACCTATGGCACAACGATCATGCTGGATGGTGTTGAGCGACAGGTCGATATGCTCAAAGTTGGTCGTATAGCACTCGTGTATCAAACCCCAGACGGAGAGGAAACCGGTATGTGGAACGTTGACGCGGGTCGATACCAAGCGGTTGACGACAGCTACGAAGGCTCGGTTCGACAAGGCATTCGCATGGCACGACAACAGGCATCTATCGATATGTTGAGCCTTCCGATTAGCGGCGCGGAGGCAGCACAATGAGAACTATGCTAATGAAATATAAGATCGCGCTGGTCGCACTACTCACCCTGTTCGCGCAGCCCTTGGTTGCTGAAGAAGCAGCCCCTGCTGCAGGTGACCTTGAAGTGGTAAAGGCTAGCAGTCTCGATGAGTTGCTGGACAATGTAGAACAGCGTCGTGTGGTGGAGTCGAGGGAACATACAGCACGTGAGCGCAGGTTTGCCGCTGAGAAGGCTAACCAGGCAAAAATGCTGCAGGACGCAAAAGATGAGCGCAGAAGAGAACAGCGGCGCTCGGATCGTCTAGAAACGACATTTGAAGAAAACGAAATTCGCATTGGGGACCTGCAAGAGCAATTAGACAAGCGCCTTGGCAGCCTGCGAGAGTTATTTGGCGTACTGCAACAGGTCGCCGGAGACACGCGAGGCCTATTCGAGGGGTCATTAATCTCCAGCCAATATCCGAATCGCGGCGAGTTCCTTGGTGACCTTGCTAAAAAGATGGGTACTTCGAGTCAGTTGGCCAGCATCGATGAGATGGAGTCACTTTGGTTCGAACTGCAACGGGAGATGACGGAGTCTGGAAAGATATCGCGCTATCCTGGAACCATTACGCGATTGTCCGGAGACAAGGACAACACCGATATTGTTCGAGTTGGATCTTTTGCCCTTTTGGGTGGAGGAGAGTACTTGCAGTGGAATGTGGATACACAGACGATCACCGAAATTGCCCGTCAACCTTCGGGTCGACACACGAGTACCGCGGCTGATCTGCAAAACGCTCAACCGGGCGAGATTGTCGAATTTTCGGTGGATCCAACGCGAGGTTCGCTGCTGGCGCTGCTTATTCAGGCGGCAACGCTGGGAGAGCGTGTAGGCTCGATCACTTCCGGTTTTACGGATGGCCAAGGCGGAATCATTGGTGCCATCATTATCTGGGTTGGTATCATTGCCCTGCTAGTTGCCCTCGAAAGAGTATTCACGTTGTTTACGACGACGAAAAAGGTCAACGCACAGCGAGGCTCGTCTAGTCCTAGCCGAGATAACCCACTTGGACGAGTTCTTAGCGTATACGAAGAGAATAAAGACGTAGACGTCGAGACATTAGAACTCAAGATGGGCGAAGCGATATTGGGCGAAACCCCGGAATTAACCAAGCGCATATCATTTATTCAGGTGATATCCGTTGTTGCCCCGCTTGCTGGATTACTCGGGACAGTAATAGGCATGATCGAGACATTCCAAGCGATCACACTGTTCGGTACAGGTGATCCAAAAACCATGGCAGGCGGTATATCTACTGCGTTGATGACCACGGTGCTCGGGATTACTGTAGCCATACCTACTACGCTGCTTCACCAATTCGTGCAGGGCTTATCGAAGGATGTGTTACACATAATCGAGGAACAGAGTGCGGGGCTTATCGCTGAGCATGCTGAAAAGTCTGGCAACCCAATCGGGTAGCTAAGGTAGGAGGCCGTAACAATGTTTACTGAGGCTTACCTCGACATCATTCGCTACATGGAAATGGGTGGCAACGTCCTGTGGTACATCGCTGCACTCGTTTGTTTTATGTGGACGCTGATTTTCGAACGCATATGGTATTTCCAAGTCGAACATAAGAACTTGCTTTTTGAGGCGACGTCAAAGTGGGAAGGTCGATCAGAACGAAGCTCTTGGAGTGCGCATCAGGTGCGAGACGGTATTGTCTCGGAGGGCGCCGGCAAGATCGCTGGCAGCCTTTCGATGATAGAAACCTGCGTGGCGCTTTGCCCATTGTTTGGCTTGCTGGGAACTGTAACCGGGATGATTGAGGTGTTTAACGCAATGGCGGTTCAGGGCGGTAATGCCAGATCTATGGCTGCTGGGGTCTCCATGGCAACAATACCGACCATGTCGGGCATGATCGCGGCACTGTCAGGAATGGTTGGGACCACCTACTTGAAGCGAAAAGTCGAGGGCGAAACTCGACGGCTAGAAGCCAGTTTATTGCTCGACCACTAGATAATGGTATCGATGAACCGGTAGCACAAAACTCAGAGGATTTACGATATGGCCAGACGTGGGCGCGGGGGCGCTGTTGCAACTAACGATGACGTCAACATCAATGATTCTTTAACGCCGATGCTCGACGTCGTGTTTATTATGTTGATCTTTTTCATCGTTACGGCGACCTTTATCAAACAAGCGGGCATTGAAGTTCTGCGACCAGATGCAATGACAGCAGAGCAAAAGCCTACAGTCGCAATTTTGATCGCCGTTGGTCCGACGGGTGAAATCTGGATAGATAAAAAGCGTGTTGATCCGACCTCGGTCCGCGCGCACATTGAACGCTTACACTCAGAAAACCCAAAAGGTGGATTGGTGGTGCAGGCGGACCGAAAGTCAACGAATGAGAAGTTAATGGCAGTGCTGAACGCTGCGCGTGCGGCGGGCATGCGCGAAGTCGCCATTTCGACCGAGAAATAAACGAGAAAAATAATGGCCACACGCTACTTTGCCAGCTTCGGTTTAGGACTCGTCATAACGTTCGTTTTGTTCTTTTTGATGCAAGCGGTAATTGCTACCGACGAAGCCAGATTGGACGAGGGCGCCAAGGGTAAACTGCTGGATTTTGTTCGTCTTGAAGAAGATCAAGAGTTGCAGACTAAACAACGTAAACCTAAGCCGCCGCCACCGCCGGACGAACCGCCACCGGACATGCCGAAGCCCGACTTTGAGTCATCGGATATTTCCCAAGGTGTTGATGTCGGCGCTGTTGACGTAGATGTTAATTTGAACGTGGAAGGCGGCGGATTTAGTTCTGACGGTGAGTATCTGCCGATTGTAAAGGTAAATCCGCAATATCCGCGCCGCGCGCAAACGCGCGGGATCGAGGGCTATGTACTGCTTGAGTATATTGTCACCAAGACCGGCGCGGTTCGCGACCCAGTTGTCATCGAAGCCAAACCACCTGGGATATTTAACCGTGCCGCGATAAACGCTGCGTTAAAGTACAAGTACAAGCCGAAGGTGGTTAACGGAGAGCCTATAGACGTTGCGGGTGTAAAAACTCGCATCACGTTCGAGATGGCCGACTAATTAGGAGGAACAGTGGGTATAAGTGCGATGAAACGCTTAAACATTGGCTTGTTAGCGCTATTGTTCGCTATCTTGGCGCCGATCGGCCAGGACGCTTCGTTGGGCTTTGCGCAGGTGGCCGCTGAAGAAGCGCCCAAGAAAAAACAAAAGACGCGCCGAGTACCGTCGCTTAGTGAGTCCGTATACAAGAAGTTAGGCGAGGGGCAGGAAGCGATTGACGCTAAAGAATATGACGTTGCTTTAGAACTCATTCAAGCCGCTCTGAATCGCTCGCGCCGATACAACGAGAATGAAATTGCCAACCTGCATAATATGTTGGGGTATATCTACTACCTCAAAGACGATTACGATGGTGCGCTGCGCGAGTACAAGATTGTCGTCGAACAGGGCGAAAAGATTCCTGAAGGATTAGAGGTAACGACCCTCTACACGGTGGCGCAACTCAGTTATGTTCAAGAGAACTATGAGGATGCTCTGTATTACATGGAAGTCTGGATAACCAAGGCCACTAATCCTTCGGCCGCACCACGATTTTTCATGGCGACGGTTTATTATCAAATGAAGGACTACGATAAAGCCGTTGAGCAAATGGAGCTTGGGGTCAGCATTGCGCAGGAGCGAGGCACTGATATTACCGAGCAGAATTGGAGTTTGCTGACCTTCCTTTACTTCGAGAAGGAAGACTGGCCTAACGTCATTAGAGTGCTGAAGGTTTTAGTCGAGGAATTCCCCAAGCGAGAGCACTGGGTGCGTCTGGCCGGTGTTTATGGTCAGGAAGGTTACGAAAAAGAACAACTTTATACGCTGGAAGCCGCATACACGGCAGATTTGCTAGAGAAGCAAACGGATTTCACCAATCTTGCAGGGCTGCTGATGCAGGAAGAAGTGCCAATACGCGCGGCGAAGGTTTTGGAGGACGGGCTAAACCGCAAAGCTGTCGAACGCGACGCTAAAAATTTGCAGTCCCTCGGGCAGGCCTGGCAATTGGCTCAGGAAGTTGATAAAGCGATTACGGTCTTTGAGGAAGCGGCTGAATTGGCCGATGATGGAAAAATTTATGAGCGTTTGTCCTATCTTTATCTGGAGTCGGATCAGTACGATAAATGCGTAGACTCTGCTACGGGCGCTATAGACAAAGGCGGGCTGCGCAAGACTCAGAGCGTCTATGTGGTCAAGGGTATGTGCCTGTTCAACCAAAACAAGCTGAATACCGCACGCACAGCGTTTGTTTCGTGTCGCCGAGTGGCGCGCAATGATAAGGATAAAGTCAACCAGCGTATTTGTGGGCAATGGATTACCTATATCGATCGCGAAAGCAAACGCCAAGCTCAGTTGGCAGCATCCTCTGGTTAACTTAGGCTTGCTCAAGCAAAATAAAGCCGGTCTCAGACCGGCTTTTTTATTTATGGAGTTGTGATGTTTACCGGAATTGTTCAAGAGCTGATGGCTGTCAAGGCAATAGAGCACGGGCCCGATCTTAGCCGGCTGGCTTTGCAAATGGGCGCGCTCGGCCACGGGTTACAGCTGGGTGCCTCTGTTGCGGTGAACGGCACGTGTCTTACCGTTACTCAACATGATGATGACGTTACCTATTTTGACATCATCAAAGAAACCCTAGAAACGACGAATCTTGGTCGGTTGGATACTTCCTCTAAGGTCAATGTTGAGCGTTCGTTTAAGGTTGGCGATGAGGTGGGTGGACATGTGGTCTCCGGTCACGTGTCCACAACCGCCGAGCTGGTGGGTTTGCACGATCAAGGAAATGACCGTGTGCTGACATTTAAAGTAGAGCCGAAGTGGCAAAATTACATCTTTCATAAGGGTTATGTGGCGCTCGACGGCGCCAGCCTGACGGTGTCCTCGGTTGACCGAGATAATGCCGATTTCAGCGTCAGCCTCATTCCTGAGACGATCGAGAGAACCACTCTAGGAACACTTGGCTTGGGCGACTCAGTTAATGTGGAGATCGACAGTCAAACTCAAGCCATCGTCGATACTGTCGAGCGAGTCTTGGCAGAGCGTTATGAAAACCACACAGGCAAAGTGTAATCATGCAGAGCTTCCACGAAAAACTGCGCTGCAGCTGGCAGAAGAGCGGTTCGCTGCTTTGTGTGGGTATCGATCCCGACCTCGAGCGTTTACCGCGCGGGTTAGCGGCAGCTAAGAAACCGTTTCTTGATTTTGGTAGGGCGATTGTCGAGGCGACGGCACCCTATGTGTGTGCATTCAAACCTCAGGCAGCCCACTTTGCGGCAGTGGGTAAGGAAAATGAACTCGCCGAGTTGATCGCGTTTGCGAAGGCTCATTTTCCGGATATCCCGGTTATTCTCGACGCAAAGCGCGGTGATGTGGGCAGTACTGCTAGGCTGTATGCCAGGGAAGCGTTCGAGAGGTATAACGCCGACGCGGTTACCGTCAGCCCCTATCTTGGGAAAGACAGC
>DEBN01000081.1:571-2668 GCA_002348825.1 Gammaproteobacteria bacterium UBA2955 | reverse complement strand
AATCCAGGCAGCAATTGGCTGCAAAACCGTACTGAGGACGGGCAACCGACCTATTTGCGAGTCGCTGAGAAGGTCAGAGAATGGGATACCGCTGAGCAATGCATGTTGGTCACTGGCGCGACTTATCCGGATGAATTGGCTAAGGTGCGAGCAGTGGTTGGGAGCTTGCCACTGCTGGTACCGGGCATAGGCGCTCAGGGCGGCAGTATTCAACAGGTATTGAAAAGTGGCTTGGACTCGGACGGGGTCGGTTTAGTGATCTCCAGCTCGCGAGCGATTATATTTGCTGATTCTGGTCCGGAATACGCTAATGCTGCGGCTTCCGCCGCTCACCTAGCCATGCAAGAGATAAATAAATATCGTTAAATTTCAGTAAATTAGATTTTAAAGATAAATTATTTCTAGTTTTTAGCGTCACGCAGCAAGTTGCGAGCAATAATACCCTGCTGAATCTGGCTGGTCCCTTCGTAGATTCTAAAAAGCCGTACGTCGCGATAAAAGCGTGCAACCGCATATTCTTCGATGTAGCCGGCACCGCCATGATATTGAACGGCTCTATCGGCGACGCGTCCGACCATCTCTGTGGCAAAGAGCTTGCAGCAAGAGGCCAGAGTGTTAACGTTTTCGCCTCTGTCGCGACGTTGCGCGGTGTCTAAAACCATACATTCGGCTGCGTAACTCTCTGCTTTGCTGTCCGCAATCATGCCTTGGAGCAGTTGAAATTCAGCGATCGGCTGTCCGAATTGGGTGCGCTCTTGCCCATAGCTTAGGCATAGCTCAATCAGTCGATCAGCACAGCCCACAGACAGGGCGCTGATGTGTATACGGCCGCGATCGAGCGTCTTCATTGCAGTTTGAAAACCCTTATGCAGCATTGCGGTGCCGCCCACCATTTGCGTGGCTGGAACGCGGCAGTTGTCAAAGATGACATCGCAAACGTGGGCACCCTGTTGACCCATCTTACGGTAGGGTTTTCCAAGGGAAATACCGGGTGTACTGGCATCGACAAGAAAGGCGCTGACCCCTTTGGCGCCGGTTTGGTTCGGGTCGGTACGCGCAAAAACGGTAAACAACTGAGCGCTTGGTGCGTTAGTGATGTAGCGTTTGGTGCCGCTGATCAGATAATCGTCGCCGTCTTTTATGGCCTTGGTCTGCAGTGCGCCGGCATCAGAACCCGCGTCGGGCTCGGTAAGCGCGAATGAACCAATGATCTCACCGCTGGCAAGCTTGGGCAGGTAATAGGCACGCTGGTCGTCAGTACCGTCCATCACCAGTCCCTGAGAGCCGATTCCATTGTTGGTGCCAAATATTGATCGAAAAGCTGGAGATGTGCGCCCCAGTTCCATGACCACTTTGCATTCCTCATAAGTGTTTAAGCCTATCCCTCCGAATTCTTGGGGTATGGTAAGGCCGAAAAGCCCCAACTCGCGCATCTCCTGGATGACCTCCTCGGGAATAGCATCGTCTTCTGATACCTGCGCTTCCAAGGGAATCAGCCGTTCATCGACAAATTTTCGAATCGTCAAAATAAGCTGATTTAAGGTGTCTTGGTCCAAAGCGGTGGTGGGCGTTGGTGCTGCAGAGTTCATTTTTTTATCCGGTTAATGCGCTTAGTTATTATACGTAAGCGGGACCCGAGTTTCGCCGCTTTGTTCGCGCATTGCAGTTCTTGCATGGCTCATTTAGCCTGTCGCGCTTTGGTCAAAGAGATTCCGTGATGAGTAATGATAAAGCGCCTTTTTCTTGGGACGACCCTTTCCTGACGCGCACGCAGTTCTCGGAGGAGGAGCGTCTAATCCTCGATAGCGCTAACGAGTACGCACAAGAAAAGTTGTTGCCGCGAGTTCAGCATGCCTTTCGACATGAGACGTTTGATCGCGAAATTATGAATGAGTTTGGCGCGCTCGGCATGCTGGGCGCCACATTGCCCGAAAAGTACGGCTGCGCAAATGTCAATTATGTTGCCTACGGCATTATGGCGCGCGAGGTAGAGCGAGTTGACTCAGGCTATCGTTCAGCCATGAGCGTGCAGTCTTCTCTGGTTATGCACCCGATCCATGCTTTCGGCGATGAAGCGCAACGTGAACGGTACCTGCC
>DEBN01000081.1:0-179 GCA_002348825.1 Gammaproteobacteria bacterium UBA2955 | reverse complement strand
TCTGATCCCAGCAGTATGGTGACCAACGCTAAACCGGTTGACGGCGGCTATATTCTTAACGGCGCAAAAATGTGGATCACCAATTCACCGATAGCCGATCTCGCCGTAGTCTGGGCGAAACTCGACGGAGACATTCGTGGATTTATAGTAGAGCGCGCATTCGAGGGTTTCAGTACGCC
>DEBN01000170.1 GCA_002348825.1 Gammaproteobacteria bacterium UBA2955 | reverse complement strand
ACGAAAATAACATCGCAATACAGCAGGAATGAGCTGCGACCTGGTTCATTGCCGGCGGGGCTGTCAAAGACGATGAACTTGCGGTTGGTTTTGTGTGCAGGCTCGGATTCGATGTGGTTGATAATATTGCCGTTGTTGGGTGATCCTGACGCCAAAAATAAATTGTCGTCGTTCATAACCGAGAAGCGATGGTTGGCGAAGCGTCGCAGCGATTCGCTACTGGTCGCCTGACTGTCGAGATCGATCAGCTCCACATCTGTGCCTGGGTTGCGCGTTGCAAGGCCAAGACTCATCATCAATGCAAGCGTGCTTTTACCGACGCCGCCTTTAGAGTTGGCAAAGATCGCTGTGCTCCCGCGTCGCGATCTGCCGGCAGTAGGCACTGTCAACGGTGAATCAGTCAATGGAGACGCCACCTTTAATTGCGACTTTAAAACTAATCGTCGTCACTCACTTCAGCATCGTCTGAGTTAACGGCTGAGGTGAAAGCTTCCAGCCGATCTGATACGAGCGGCTCACTCGAACTGCTGCCCCAGTCGGTGGAAATCTCTCCCACAAGCTTGGCCCCTTCCATGGTCTCTAACGACCCATATTGAATTTTGCCGCGAATTCGTCCCGAAGAACATACGGTGAGTTTGCCGGTTAATGTCAAGCTGTCTTCTACAGTGCCCTCGACTTTGGCAGTCTCGCCGGAAATATCGCCTTGGACTACACCGCCTGGGCCAACAATGAGATGTTTGACGGCGACTTTGCCAACGATTTTTCCGTCGATGCGGGCGGTACCGTCGATAGCCAACGAAGCGCCTTCCAGATGCGTCGCGGTGCCAACATAGAATTCGTAATCTGAATCTGAATCATTCATGAGTCTGTCCTATAACTATGATTTGGTTTGTCTTGTGAGTTCGTTTGTATAGTTTACTAGCCGCGTTTTTGAAACTGTTTCAGTTCGTGGACTTGTTTTTCCGCGGTGTCGCCGATCGGTACTAGCTCACCAGTAATCAGCGCGCCGGGACTGACCTGTAACTGATTAAAGCGCAATACACCAGTAACTTTAGCCGTCGGGCCAATAGAGACACTGACAGTACCGATCACGGTCGCTTCCACGTGGCCAAAGATCTCCACGATAGGCGCATTAATCTCCCCAACCAGTTCGCCGCCGTCGAGAATTTTTACAATGCACTTGTCGTCGCCGTTACAACTTATAGAGCCATTCACCGAGCCAGCGATGACAAGCTCTTTGTTGAACACGAGATCTCCGCTTAAAGAGGTTCCGTGAGCGACTAGGCTCGTGGATATCGTAGGTTTCATTTTAGACTGCATACGCGTGTTTCTAATGCTAACGGTCAAAGTTTACTAGAAGTTGACGAATGTTTGCCAAGTTTGTGCGGTCTCAATTCGCGCGCGCGAAGAAGTGGTTAGAGTTGGTTAGAGATCAAGTAACTGTGGGCCAAATCCGACCTTGCGCCATCTCGCGGGCCAGAGGATGGGGTGGGACAGAGGTTTGGCGGGTCAAGTTGGCGGCTGGCTGTCGGGCTTGCTGCCATGTGTCGAGCCTAGCGTTTTCGACAACCGCCGTCGGCTGTCGGCAGCTAAAGCAAAGATCGACCATACTTCAGCAGGGCAAACAGCCGTCATTGCGCGGCTGTAGGCCCTACTCCGTATTGCATAGAGCGCTGCTGCTGCAAGGCCCCGAGTTGCTCTCTGGTGCGGACGATTTCCGGTCGTCGGGCGCGCTCAAATACCGCTGTATCCGAGCAGCTTCGAATAACGTGGCCGCTATTAGCGGTGCGCGTCACCCAGGCAACCGTTACAGACCGTCTACGATCCGACTACCGTTTTAATGTATACCGGTGGGGATCAGCTCGCGCATGCTGGCTTTACCCGAGTAAAAACGCCGTTAGTCGGCCGCTTTGACGCGTTCGAAATTTGGGGGTCGTTTCTCGATAAACGAGCGAACTCCCTCTCTGAAGTCATCCCGCTGCAGGCTTGCAGCCATCCAATCGTTGGTCTCGCGCATGGCCTCACCGAGCTGCATGTTCATGTGCCGGTAGACTTGCGCTTTCATAATTTGCAGTGACTTTGGTGCGGAGGACGCCGCAAGGTTGCGCACATAGTCTATCGCTGTCGCCAATGAATCGCCGTCATCGACGAGTTTCTCGGCAAGGCCGATCTTGTTAGCCTCTTCCCCAGTAAATTTTCGTGCGCTCCACAACAGATCTAAGGCGTTACCAGAACCGATAAGTCTGGGCAAAGTCCAACTGATACCGTGTTCGGCTATTAAACCGCGCTGGGAGAATGCCGTGCTGAACTTGGCCGACCTCTCAACGATGCGTAAATCGGTCATGGTGGCAATCGCCAGTCCAAGGCCAGCGCAGGCGCCGTTGATTGCCGCGATTACTGGTTTTCTTATTGACATCAGGTAGCTGTAAGTCACTTGGAAATTGTCACCTAGCTCTGGGTCTCCCGGCTGTGCCTTTAGATCCGCTAGATCGTCGTTGCTGCCGGTCTCGCCGTCACTGATAGCGTCGAGGGCATTCATATCCATGCCTGGGCAAAATCCGCGCCCCTCTCCCGTCAGCACGATGCCGACGACGTGTTCGTCTGTTTCAGCCGCTGCGAGCGCGTGTCGGATTTCCGCGAGCATTCTGCCGGTAAAGGCGTTCAATGCCTCTGGACGATTGAATTTTATGACCGCTACAGGATCGTCAACTTGATAAATAATGTCCCGATATTG
The DNA here is from genome assembly GCA_002348825.1 of Gammaproteobacteria bacterium UBA2955. Taxonomy (GTDB): domain Bacteria; phylum Pseudomonadota; class Gammaproteobacteria; order Pseudomonadales; family Azotimanducaceae; genus UBA4421. The sequence goes on along the minus strand of DEBN01000170.1, from coordinate 3,365 downwards.
CATGAGTTCTCCCCTCGAATTTTTCTAAAGAGGGTAACGCCTCTGCTCGCAGGGTTCCAGCTTTTGGCGTGAGGTTGCGCATGTAATCACCGCTAGCGCTGATAACGAAAGAACTGAACGCGACGGAACTCGTCGAATTCCCCGAGGTTGGGGAATGTTAGGGCCTCGGCTCGATGTACAACTTCGAAGTCTTCATCCTCGAGATCCGATACTCTGGAGTCGCTGATTATCACGGTTTCCGCTCGATTTTTTATCTGTTGAATGAGGGGTAGGTTGCTGCGGTCGTAGAGCACATCGGCCATCCAAACCTGGTCGAGATGGTGGGGCAATTCATCGATGTCACTGCATACGTTGACGCTGCAGCCGTTCAACTCAGCGTTAATTTTGGTGGCCAGTCGTGCATTGTCATCGATATCACAGGCGAACACCTCGCGCGCACCCGCCCGCGCTGCGGCGATTGCAACGATGCCAGAACCGCAACCAATGTCAGCGATGACCTTGTCGGCGACGAGTTGCGGTTCGGCCTGCAACCAAATAGCCGTCGCTAAGCCGCTGCCCCAGCAAAACGCCCAGTAGGCCGGGTTGGCGATGACAGCGCGCATCGTCGACGGCGCCAGCGGTGCGGTGGAAAAATCTGCATTAATGAGCGCCAGCTGCAGGTCCTTTACGCCCGGCAGCTGAGTGGCCTCGATACGCGCCTCGGGGAGCGTCATGTGCAGTCGTTCTTCGATGGGTGCTAAGCGGGTGGGCATAATGCAATAGTGCCTAACGCGATGCTTAGGTGCTAGTTTTGCGCGATTAAACTCCGTAATCTTCTCGCTTTCATAAACGCATCGAGGAAGATCTGTGACACAACAGCAGGATGACATGGCGAAACAAGACAGAAGTGGTGCAGAGAGTCTGGTGCAGACCTTTGTTGATGCTGGGGTGGATGTTTGTTTCGCGAATCCAGGCACCTCGGAGATGCATTTTGTTGCGGCGCTGGACAGCAATCCAGAGATGCGCTGTGTGCTTGGCTTGTTCGAAGGGGTGGTCACCGGTGCCGCGGATGGGTTTGGGCGCATGCGCGGCACGCCGGCAGCAACACTGACGCACCTGGGACCGGGATTGGGCAACGGTCTAGCAAACTTACACAACGCCAAAAAGGCGCGTACACCGGTAGTCAATGTGATCGGTGATCACGCCACCTTTCATCGTCAATACGATGCACCGTTGAGTTCTGATGTCGCCGGTATCGCAGCTCCGGTGAGTGGCTGGCTCAAGGTTTCCGAATCTGCGGACGATGTCGCTCGCGACGGCGCAGAAGCTGTGCAGGCCTCCATGGGCCCGCCGGGACAGGTGGCGAGTCTCATTTTGCCCGCCGATACGGCATGGAACAGAACCGAAGCGCAAGCCGATCCATTGCCGAAGATCGCTGCTCAGCCGGTAGACACCGCGGGCGTGGAGAGCGTGGCCAAAGCGCTGCACTCGGGCAAGCCTGCGGCGATTCTGATGAACGGTGTTTTGACCGAGGAACGATTGGTGCTGGCGAACAAAATCGCGCAGAAGACCGGCGCACGCATCATCAGTGACACTTTTATCTCGCGCATGCGTCGCGGGGCAGGTATACCTGAGATCCTGCGTCTCCCATACTTTGGTGAGCAGGCGGCCGAAGTACTGGAGGGCGTTGAGCATTTAATTTTGGTCAGCAGTCAGCCGCCGATTACTTTCTTTGCTTATCCGGATAAGCCAAATTGGCTAACACCTGAGAATTGCCAAATTCATAGCTTGGTTGAACGCGATGGCGACGTTGACGGCGCTCTGGAGGCGCTTTGCGAAGCCGTTGGCGCGTCGGCGCTGACGCCACTTCTGGTGCAGCCAGCGCGGCCAGATGCGCCGAAGGGTGAGTTAAACCCCATAACCGTGGGTCAGTCACTGGCGCACTTTTTCCCTGAAAATGCCATCGTGGTAGACGAGGGTGGAACATGCGGAGCGGGCTCTGCGATGGCTACCGCGGCGTCGCCTGCTCATGACTGGCTGATGTTGACCGGTGGGTCAATCGGTTACGGACTCCCCACCGCTACCGGTGCAGCGATAGCTTGTCCCGACCGCCGTGTTATCAATCTACAAGCCGACGGCAGTGCAATGTACACGGTGCAGGCGTTATGGACTCAGGTCAGAGAAAGTCTAGACATCACCACCATTATCCTTGCCAACCGTAAATACGCCATCTTGCAAATCGAGTTTGCTCGGGTCGGTGCACACAACCCTGGTCCAAAAGCGATGAGTATGTTGGATCTTACGCGACCCGACTTGGACTGGGTCTCTCTCGCCAAAGGTATGGGAATGAACGCATGGCAGGCCGACTCTGCCGAGTCATTCAACGCGGCGTTGCAGCGCTCGCTGAATACCCCAGGCCCATCGCTTATAGAGGCGTTGGTCTGAATACTGCTTGTTACCCATGCTATCGCGAGTTCAGGCGCGTTTTTTGATTCGCCCGAGGGGTTCATTTAAATGGATTTTACGTTCTCTGCTGGGCGCAGGATTGATGTTGGCGGCGGTTGCGGGAGCCGCGGCAGAGCATATTTGGCACATGGACCTGCGGTGGAATTTTTTGAAGCTGGGTCAGGTCAAGTTTATAGCTGCAACTACAGACAGTGAGGAGCGACTTGAGATCATCGGTAAAACCGCTGGGCCACTGCGATGGGTGAAAAACTATGACGGTAGAGGACTGTTGGAGCGGCAAGGCAAGCACGAGACCTATACGCTGGAGGGTACCGACGGCGGCGTAAGAGAAATCCGCCGCATCGTTTTTGAGCGGGGCGAGTTACCTCGCGTGCTGGAGTTTAAGGACAGTGCTGCGGAGAGCTATCTTGTACCCGAAGAGCCCTGGGGAAGGCAGGCCTGGGCGCCCATGGCGTTGGTGGATAGGGTGTTGAAAAGTGCTGAACGCCCGGAGCTGTGTGTTGGGGAATTTACCGTGTTTGACGGCAAAAGGCGCTATCAGGTTCTGCTCTCGGGCACGCACCCACCAAAAGTGTATGGCTCAGTGAAGCCACCTTTACCGCGACTATCTCAGTGCAGCTCGGTACTGCTGGGCGAGTCGATGCGTGAAGTTGGGCACTCACCGCCACAATCTGCGGAAGATACGGGCCAAGAGGGAGCGACGATGGAGACATCGAAGATGCGGCAGGTCTGGCTGTTCGGGCGCGGAGATCGGCGCATAGATTTTGTCTTCGGTGGCGAATGCGGCGCTGGTGTTCTCACTGAAATAAGGTTCCATTCTCCGCTAGGGATGATTTTGGGCCGTTTGACGGGTCCGTGTCCGACCTAGAGCGGGATGCACCGGGCGAAATTGTTAATAGACAAAGGTAAAGAAATCGCTA
>DEBN01000163.1 GCA_002348825.1 Gammaproteobacteria bacterium UBA2955 | reverse complement strand
ATCTTCCGCATGAGCGCAGATACCTCAGGGACGCCAGACAGGTCGTCGGTAAACGGATCGGGTTTAGGGCTTTATGAGCCTTAAAAACGGTTGCTCTTAAGTAGTTCTCTGACGTTATGCGCGCCTTATTTTAGTTGACTAAAATAGCCCTTAGCGCTTAATTTGGAGGTTGAGGATCTAAGTGGAGATAGATGTGAGTGAGGCAGTAGAGTTCGAGGTAGAGTCGTCGAGTAGTTTGGCAGCGCCCAGCCCGGAATATGATCGTCCCGGCGCAGAAATGGACAGGTTGCGTGGCCCCATTCCAAATGTCGAGGACCTCGCGCTCGAGGACATAAATCCAGTCTGGAACCGTCTCTTCGCCGAGAATCGAAGCCTGGAATACTTTGGGCGTTTACGCCGAGAGGACCCGGTGCATTTCAATGAGACTGAGACAGCCGGGCGTTTCTGGTCGCTGACGAAATATGCGGACATCAAGGCCGTAGATACGGATCACCACAACTTTTCCAGCGCCCATGGTATCACCTTGGGCTTTCCAATAGACCGCCCGCTGCCTGAAGGCGCACTCGACGTAACGATGTTTATCGCGATGGACCCTCCGCGCCATGATGTTGAACGAAAAACCGTGTCTCCTGTCGTCTCGCCGCGTAATTTGGCGGGAATGGAGGACCTTATCCGTCAGCGCACGGGTACAGTGCTCGACTCCTTGCCCGTGGGCGAAACCTTCGACTGGGTTGATAAAGTTTCGATCGAACTGACAACTCAAATGCTCGCAACATTGTTTGATTTCCCATTCGAAGAACGTCGTAAATTGACGCGATGGTCAGACGTCGCGACAGCCGCCCCCGGCAGCGGGATAATCGATACCGAAGAGCAGCGCCGAGAAGAGTTAATCGAGTGCTTGGTATACTTCACTCACTTGTGGGAAGAGCGGAAGAAGAACCCTACCGGAGACTTTGTCTCTATGCTCGCGCATGGCGAAGACACTAAGGATCTTGAGCCGATGGCCTTTTTGGGCAATCTGATCTTGTTGATCGTTGGCGGCAATGACACCACCAGAAACTCCATGAGCGCTGGTGTGCACGCGCTGAATCTGTTCCCCGCTGAATTCGACAAATTGCGCGCTGACCCCTCTGTTATTCCAAATATGGTCGCCGAAATTATCCGCTGGCAAACGCCGCTGGCTTACATGCGCAGAACTGCAAATAACGATTGCGAGATCGGAGGTAAGCAGATTAGAGCAGGCGACCAAATTTTAATGTGGTACCTCTCCGGAAATAGAGATGAGCAAGTCTTCGACAGAGCGGACGAACTCATCATAGATCGAGAAAATGCCCGTAATCACATGTCTTTCGGTTTTGGGATTCATCGATGCATGGGTAATCGAGTAGCGGAAATGCAGCTTCGCGTTTTGTGGGAAGAGATATTGAAGCGCTTTGATCATGTCGAGGTGGTTGGAGACCCAGAAAGAACGTTTTCTTCTTTCGTCCGTGGCTATACAAAGCTGCCTGTTCGATTGCATAAGAAAAACTAGATCGGTTAATCAACTGATCTTATTGCTGGGCTGGCTTTGCTGGCCGCCGCTGTCTTTGCGGTAGCGGTGCGTCGGCGTAACTTTGTTAGTAGAAAAGCCCGACGAGCAAATTAAACACATCCGCGGTAAGGCGACCCCATTGCTTGGAAGATCTTTTCAGCTCGTTTTGTGGTTTGGCCTAGCACTTGTGCTGGCAATACCTAAATCCTTCGCCGCTCCCTCGATGGACGCGATCGCACTCTCAACACAGCCGGTGTTAGATGGCGATGTGGTAAATGATCCGGCTTGGAGTTCATCTAAGGCCGCGAGTGGTTTTACTCAAGTTCGCCCTTTTGAAGGACTGGCCGCCAGCGAGCAAACGGACGTTTTTGTAGGATATTCAGACGATACTCTTTTTATCGGAGTGATTTGTTACGACAGCGAGCCGGAAAAGCTAATTATTTCGGATGGTGGTAGAGATTCGATTACCCCGGAAGTCGATAACTTCGCGGTGGTGCTGGATTCGTTCAAGGATCGACAAAATGGGTTCGTTTTTTCGACCACTCCCGGTGCTGGTGAGTTTGATGGCCAAGTTGTTAAAGGCGGCGCTGGTGGTTTTGGTTCGGGTGGCGGCGGTTTCAATTTGAACTGGGACGCGTCCTGGCAAGTCGCGGCAGAGGTGAATGATCTGGGCTGGAGCGCCGAGTTTGCCATCCCCTTTAAGTCGCTTCGATACGGTGGTGCTAAAACCCAGGACTGGGGGATCAATTTTCATCGGATAATAGCGCGGCGCAATGAACTTTCTTTTTGGGCTCCCCTGGATCGGCAGCACAATCTCTTTCGAGTCTCCGAGGCAGGCACGCTGAAAAATGTCACTGTACCGAAACAGCGTAATCTTAAGCTCACGCCTTACCTTTTGGGTGAATCTAGAACCGGCGGCGCGGTGAATGCAAATGCTGAACGCGAGGGAGATTGGGGATTGGACGCCAAATATCTCCTTACCCCCAGCCTGTCGTTGGACCTCACATACAATACGGATTTTGCTCAAGTAGAAGCCGATGACGTGCAGGTTAACCTCGACCGGTTCAGTATTTTCCTGCCCGAGAAAAGGCCATTTTTCCTTGAAAACGCGGGACAATTTTCTGTCGGGAATCCAAAAGAGGTTGAATTATTTTTCAGCCGCCGTATCGGCATTGGCAGTGGTGGCGTTCAGCAGCCCATTGCAGCCGGCGCTCGTCTATCAGGAAAAGTCAGAGATTCCACGAATTTAGGTTTGATCCACATGCAGACGCAGTCGGTAAATGCGTTGCCCGCTAACAGCTACACTGTCGCTCGTGTTAACCAGGAACTTGCTAATCGCTCGTCTCTAGGGGTGATTTATGTGGCGCGGCAAGGCGAGGAGGATGACGACTACAACAATACTTATGCGGTTGACGGTCGCTGGGGAATTGGCGATGAAATAACGATTACCGGTTATGTGGCGCAAACCGAAACGCCGCGGAAACGCGGCGACGATTATGCGGGCAGTCTGCGGTTTAATTGGGATTCCAAATCTTGGACTAATCGCCTTGGTTACGCGAAAGTCGGTGAAAATTTCAATCCAGAGGTTGGTTTTTTGCGACGCGCTAACTACGAAAAATTCGACGTTATGATTTTCAACCGCACCAGACCCTCCGATTTATGGGGTTTGTTTGAATTGCGACCGCATGCGTATCACAGAAGTTACTTCGACAATGACGGTTACCACGAGTCGGGTTTTACGCACATCGACAACCACTTTGAGTGGCATAACGGACTCGAGATTCATACCGGAATTAACTTCACCCACGAGGGTGTAAGAGAGCCTTTTGAGATCAACAAGGGCACTTACGTGCCTATTGGCGAATACGATCACAAAGAGTCGCAATTGGTCTTCATGACTGATCGGAAGAAAGCACTTTTTGGTTCGGTTAAATCTTTTATTGGTGGTTTTTACGGAGGTGACCGGGTAGCGGTAGAAACGAAGTTAAACTATCGATTGGGCGATGCGTTTACTGCGGCTCTTACTTGGAGCCACAACGACATAAAACTGCCGGCTTTTGCCGCGACTGAAAACACACCCGCAAGTGCAGGGGACTTTGAGGTAAATGTCGTGCGCCTTCGTCTTGGCTATTCGTTCTCGCCGAAAATCCTGCTGCAGGCTTTGGTCCAGTCTGATGATCGTTCGGACCTTATTGCGACGAATCTTCGTTTTTCCTGGCTTCAAGCGGCAAACGCAGGATTGTTTTTGGTCTATAACGAAGTAGACGACGACAGTTTTGTGGGTCGGATGGAGAAACGTCGCGAGTTCGCAATCAAGTACTCGCGCATATTCGATGTTTTTCAGTAGCCCACGGGGTCCGATGTCGGTTGCGTGAGCCTGGGTAGCGGTGCAGCCTCTTGTTGGCTATCCGGCGGCGGCGCCTTGAGATGTAGGTTCGGTCTGCCTCATTAGGTAGTCGGACGCGGCTAACGAAGTCTTCGCCCCTTCCCCCATGGCAATTACGATTTGTTTGTAAGGCACTGTGGTGACGTCGCCGCAGGCAAAAATGCCGGGTTGTGAGGTTTCTCCCTGCTCATTGACGACGATCTCACCATAGTCGCTGAGTTCCACCAGATCTTTTAAAAACTCGCTGTTTGGCTCCAGTCCAATCTGCACGAAGACTCCGGCTATTGGCACGGAGTGCTCGGTGTCGGTTGCCCGATCGGTGTAATCGATGGCTTTAACTTTGCCCGCCTCGGTCGTAATTTGTTTGCAGGCCGCGTTGGTAATTACGGAAATGTTGCTTTTCGCTTGTAGCCGATCGACTAAAATCTTATCGGCCTTCAAGGTCGGCAGGAACTCCAGTACGGTGACGCTTTTAGTAATGCCAGATAGGTCTATGGCGGCTTCGATACCCGAGTTGCCGCCGCCGACAACGGCAATGTCTTTGCCCTTGAAGAACGGCCCGTCGCAATGCGGACAAAATGCCACACCGTTTCCGATATTTTCCTTCTCGCCGGGTATGCCCAGTTCCTTCCAGTTTGCTCCGGTCGCAACTATCACCGCTCGTGCTTGGAAAATTTCGCCAGAGGATAGGTGCAGCTTTTTCAGGGCGCCCTGCTGAATATCGGTTACGCGCAAATGCTCGCGGAGGGTGATGTCGTATTCACGCAGATGTTCGTGGAGATTACCGGTGAGTTTCGTACCCGTGGTTGCTGGCACCGATATCAAATTTTCGATATCCATAGTGTCCTTTACCTGGCCGCCGAGGGTTTCCGCGATTACGGTCACGCTTAGTCCCTTGCGGGCGCTGTATATCGCAGCGCTTATCGCGGCCGGCCCGCCGCCGACGACCACAACATCTTGTTCTGGCATCACGCGTTCAGAGCTGCCGTCCGTTTTGACCGCCATCGGTCGAAGTTTGTCGATGATATTGGCGATATCGACTTTGCCGTTCATGAACAGTTCGCCGTTCATGAACACGCTAGGTACGCCCTGTATATCCCTGCCGTCGATGATGTCCTGAAATAAGCCGCCGTCGATCATCTCGGTGCTTATGTTCTGATTCAGCAATGCAAACTTATTTAATGTTTGCACAACATCCGGACAGTTATGACAGCTCAGGCTAATAAATACCTCGAAATTGGCGGGTTCGTTTATCGATTGGACCGTTTCGATAATTGATGCATCGAGCTTAAGGTCAGAGGCGCCACCGCTTTGAAGTATCGCCAATATTAGCGAGTTAAACTCATGGCCACTGGGAATGCCGGAAAACGTAATGCCAGTGGCCTCG
>DEBN01000190.1 GCA_002348825.1 Gammaproteobacteria bacterium UBA2955 | reverse complement strand
GCTTTGATTTCGTGCATCATCTTCATGCTTTCCACAATACAGAGCACATCGCCGGCCTGGACCACATCACCCACGCGTACGAACGGCTCTGCATCGGGATTGGCTGCTTGATAGAACGTGCCAGCCATGGGTGCGGGAACCCATGTTGTTTTGCCAGAACTCGACGGCTGCGGTATCGCTGGAGGCACGTTTGGCGGAGCCTCAGGGGCGCTTGTTACGTTCGCTGGCCGCGCTAACGCAATGCGCACGGACTCATCGCCACTGGTGACTTCCAGCTCTGCAAGCCCCGCCTCTTCGGCGAGTTCGATGAGTTTTTTTACTTTGCGTAAGTCCATCTAACTCTCCTGATTCTGCAAAATCGATAACGCAGCGCTCAGCGCCAATGCATAGCCCTGGGCACCCAAACCGACGATAACCCCTTCGGCAATGTCGCTAAAATACGAGACCTGCCGAAACTCCTCGCGCCGATGAATGTTCGACAGGTGCACTTCGATCAGAGGAATACCTACGCCAAGAAACGCGTCGCGTAAGGCAATGCTGGTATGAGTAAACGCTCCCGGGTTGATCAAAATAAAATCTACCCCTCCGGCCGCCGCGGCTTGCACCGCATCGACCAATTCGTGCTCGGCATTGCTTTGCAGAGCCGACAGCTCGGCGCCCCCGGCGTGCGCTTGCTGGATCAGCTCTTGCTCGATCTGCGGCAACGTTTGTTGGCCGTATACATCGGGCTCGCGGGTTCCCAGCAAGTTCAGATTCGGGCCGTTTAGCAATAATAATCGATAGCGCTGTTGTGACATAGTGTATCTCTGACGGGCATTTTCGAATTTATCCGAATTTAGCCCCAATTTTTCTTATTTAGTAGCATTTTAGGCGAAGTTTCAATCGGCTCCTGCATCAAATCTGGACAAAACAGCTTCGAGATGGGGCGCTAGTTGCTGCTCTGACACTTCCCCTTGTAATCTAAATTCGTCGATTTCGCTGCTATCTGACCGAAAAAAGACTAGGCTCGGCGGCCCAAAGAGACCATAGTGATTGAGTAACTCTCGGTCTAAAGCATCATTGCGCGTCACATCTGCCCGCAACAGTTGAAAACGACCGAGCAAGGGCGCCACCGCCATGGTTGGAAAGACTTCTTCTTCCATGACTTTGCAAGAGACACACCAATCGGCATAGACATCCAATAACACCGGCCTCTGGCTAACCTGCACAGCCTGCCGAACGTCCGCAAGACTTTTCACTCCGCGCCACTCAAGTGCCTGTTCGCTGCCGCCATCTAAACGCGTATCGCGGGCAAATGCGTCGAGTGGTTTTAGCGGGTCTGTGCCACCTAAACCCGCACCGACAACGCACATAACACCCCACGCCAAGGCAATGATACCGACGACCTGAAGGCTTTTTTGACCTTGTTTCTGCTCTGAGAAGACCAATGCGCCGAGAAACACCCCGCAGCCGATTAACAACCCGCCCCACAACAGCAGAACTAATGCAGGTGGCAGCAATCGCGCCAGTAACCAGATAGCAACAGCCAGCAATCCAACCCCGAACGCGGCTTTGACCAGATCCATCCAGCTGCCAGCCCGCGGCAACCAGTGCCCGCCAGTGCCCCCAACGATCATCAGCGGCACGCCCATACCCAGCGCTAGGGTAAATAGTGCGCCGCCTCCTAACGCTACATCGCCAGTATTCGACAGATAAATCAAAGCGCCGGCAAGGGGTGGCGTAATGCATGGCGACACCACCAAACTGGACAGCGCGCCCATCACAAACACTGCTCGGTGACTGCTGCCGGCGGCCACCTGCGCTTGCTGTGCGCGTGCTCGATCGTCCAACCACTGCTGCAGGCCTTGGGGCAACGACAGCTCATAGAGCCCGAACATGGCCCCGGCGAGTAGTGTAAAAATTAGTGCCGATAAGATCAGCACAACCGGGGACTGCAGCTTCGCCTGCAAATTTAACTCCGCGCCAAACAAACCGACCAACAAGCCGACACCCGCAAAAGTAAGCGCCATGCCAAGCACGTAGGCTGCAGACAACGATAGCGCGCGCCGTTTCGCCAAATCTGCGCCCTGTCCCACGATAATGCTTGAAAGGATGGGCAACATTGGAAACACACAGGGGGTGAAGGTCAGCCCCACGCCGGCGAGAAAAAACACCGCCAAGACCGTAATAAGGCTGGCCTCGGCAAGGACATTCGCTAGCGCTCGATCTTCTCCCACGACCTGTGGCGGCTGTTCCACCGCACTCAGCCCCGCAGCAGCGGGCAGCAAACGCCCCATTGTGTGGATGTAATGGCGTTGCTCTGGTGGATAGCAAAGCCCAAGATCGGCGCAACCTTGATACATTACCGCGAGCCGAGCGCCCTCTTCGAGCACAACGTTGTCCGCCAATGTCAGCTCAGCAAATTGGTAGTAGACCTCGACATCGCCGAAAAATTCGTCGAACTTTTCCACGCCCGATGGAATCTGCAAGGCGTCCATCTCCACATCATCAACTCGAACCGAGAACTGATGACGGTACAAATAATAGCCAGGAGCGATATCCCACGTGATCTGTACAGCGCCCGAATCCGCTCGGTCAGCGCGAATTACAAAAGCTTCATCAACAGGCAAGAAAGTGGGTTCTTGAAACGCTTGGGCCTGCGTCCGGGTGAAGTCCTCCGCACTTACACAGACAGCTGAAAGGCAAAGCGCTGTCAGGCCCAGCCACCGCGACAAAAATCGCATTCCTAGGTCCGCGCCGCTGCGCACACTCCGCTCCACACTTGGGTGGGGGTTTCGACGCAATAGCCCGCTAACCCGCTCGCGAAAAAAAACCATATGAATTACATTCCCGAATTAACCGAGCACCCTACCAGCGACTTGCTGAAGCATTCGCTCGAGATTCACGCATGATAAGAGCACCAAGGATTCACCGCCACCAACTATTGTCGCCGTTTATCGGATCCGCACTGGCGCTCTGGATTTGTATGGGTCTGCTAGGCTGCTCTGCACCGGCACTTCCCCCAGCCAAGATACTCACACCAGAACAACAAAACCGCTTGCTGGATCTGGAGTATGCAGCCATCGAGGCGATCGATCGCCGGCACTTCACCACGCCTTACAGCAACAGTGCGTCCGAGTTTTACGCACAAATGCTCGCGCTGGATCCCGACAGCGCCATTGCCCAGCGCGGAATCGAACAAATCGTCGAACACCACATCGATGTCACTTTACGTGCTCTAGCCGCCGGCCAACGACATGCCGCGCAGCGCGCATTGGCGCTCGCACGCGAGCTTGATCCCCAACATCCCTCTATCGCGCCCACGGAAAATCAACTGAACTTACTTGCAAATGCACAATTCATCCGCATTGATTTACCTAGCGGCGACGTTCGACAAGCGCCGCAGGCTACTGTGCAACAAATGCAGCGGCTGCAGGCGCAACTGGATCGAACTTTACGCTGTCGTTTCACCATCGCGGTGGCCAGCGACGTTCAGGGGCGATTTGTATATAGATTGCTGAAACAGCGCCTTAGCAGTGCTAAAACAATGCCGGCACCGAGCGCCGCTATTGTAATTTCCAGCCCCAACAGAGTGGAGGCCACATGTTTTTAATTAAGTACCACGCAGTGTGTTTTAGCGCACTGGTTGCAGCCCTACTCTTGGGCGCCACCGGTTGCGCGCCGAGCGACTCTGACAGTAGTGGGCTCTATCAAGTGAGCAACGCGACGATTCGTACGCCCATCCCGGGGCGCGCGGTCACTGCAGGCTATTTTAATTTCAAAAACAACAGCGATGAGAGCGTCACTATCGTTGGCGTCAGCAGCGACATCGCCTCACGCATTGAAATGCACACGATTAAAAATATCGGCGAGCAAATGCGCATGCGCCCACTGCCTGAAGCGATCGTTGATGCAGGTGCCGAGGTCGCATTCGCCAGCGGTGGCCATCATCTGATGTTATTCGACACTCAGCTGGTTGGAAGCTCCAGCATTCTGAACATCGAGTTGGCAAACGGGGTTATCGTGGAGGCTCCCTTCCAGCACACGCAACTAATCGATACAGATGAAGAATAATCCTATGCGATGGAAATTCTGGCAGCGAGCCGACGCGGATCCTAATGAGATCAAAGACAAGCCCGTAGAGTCGCCAGCTCGTGGAACCCTACGGACCATCGTCACCGGTCTAACGGCTTTACTCGTTTTAGTCTGCGCAATCGGTTTCTGGTGGAACACCGAGCCGAAACAATTTGACGTTCGCGCTACGGCACTGGCTCACGCCGAGACGAACGGCCAACAAGTGGTCACTGGCTACATCACCACCTCGACCGTTATTGAACTAGCAGAGACCCTACTGAGCAAACGCGGCGGCTACCTAAGTAATGATCTAATGCCACCTGGCGTGTGGATGGATAACATCCCAGAGTGGGAATTCGGCACCCTAACCCTGCTACGCGACACCGCCCGGATCTACCGCAACGACTTCTCGCGCTCGCAGAGCCAGTCCACAGAAGATCCAGACCTCGCCGAGGCAGAAGCTAAGTTTTTCTTTGATAACAACTCATGGTTGTTGCCGCAAACCGAAGATCAATACCGGGAAGGAATCGAATATTTCCAAGCTTATCGTAGTCGCCTAACAAACCCGCTGGAAGCAAACGCGCAGTTTTACGCCCGTGCTGACAATCTGCAACAGTGGCTAGCGGCCGTCGAAACCCGCTTAGGCAGCCTATCCCAAAGGCTTTCCGCCAGCGTCGGCAAACGTCAACTGGACACTGCTCTCGCCGGCGATACCGCGGCCAGTCAGGCGACCCAAAGCCCACAGGAGCAAGTCGTAAAAACACCCTGGCTGCAGATAGATAATGTGTTTTATGAAGCGCGAGGGTTCACCTTTGGCTTGATCCATATTTTACACGCAATCGACAACGACTTTGCCGATGTGCTGGACAAGAAAAACGCCCGAGTGTCGCTGAAACAAATCATTCGAGAGTTGGAACCGACTCAGGAAACGCTATGGAGTCCGATGGTTCTGAATGGCGACGGCTTTGGCCCATTGGCTAACCATTCACTGGTTATGGCGTCCCACATATCCCGGGCCAACGCTGCAATCATCGACTTGCGTACTCTATTAACCCAAGGCTAGAGCCAGCGAGCCAACCGAAGCACAGAGAAACCTTATTTTCGCTTCAATCTGTGTGGTAACCACCCGCGACGCTGGTATCATACGCGCCGCAGCTTTGCAGGGGGGGCTCGTTCTGGACGTCCGGAACATCAAATGGTTGCGTCCTCTTGCAGACCGAAACACCAATCTGTTGGGGACTTAAATGACTGATCTTTTCATATGGCCGCCCTTACTTGGCGCCCTCGGCATGGTCGTTGCCGTAATTATCTATATGATCGTGCGCAGCTATGATCCTGGCTCAGAGGCTCTGAGAAAAATCGCCGACGCTATTCATGAAGGCGCCATGGTTTTCATGAAGAGAGAATACAAGCAACTGGCAATTTTCGCGCTGGTGCTCGTAATCGCTATTTACTTCTCGCTGGGGACCTCTACAGCAATAGCTTTCCTCGCTGGGGCACTGTCCTCAGCCTGCGCAGGTTGGTTTGGTATGTATACCGCTACCCAGGCCAATGTTAGAACGACTAATGCCGCTCATACCGACGGTCAAGCCAGCGCGCTCTCCGTTGCCTTCTTTGGCGGATCTATTATGGGACTCGCCGTGGCGTCGCTTGGTCTTATAGGCTTAGGCTCAGTCTATTATTTCTTTGGTGGAGATCCCGAAACAGCGCACCATATACACGGATTTGGTATGGGAGGATCTGTCGTTGCCTTGTTCTCTCGAGTAGGCGGCGGTATTTACACAAAAAGCGCGGACGTTGGTGCAGATCTCGTTGGGAAAATTGAGCAAGGCATCCCTGAGGACGATCCAAGAAACCCTGGCGTTATTGCTGATAACGTCGGCGACAATGTCGGCGATGTAGCGGGTATGGGGTCGGATATCTTCGAGTCCTACGTGGGCTCTATGATCGCGACTATCGCCATCGCTTCCACTCTCGCAGCGGCATCAATCTCTGCCCTGGCGCCCGAAATGAGCGAGGGAGATGGCAGGGCAACGCTGATGTTTTTACCCCTAGCTCTCGCATCCAGTGGTTTGATCTGTTCCATCCTCGGCATTGGTGCCGTTCGAGCGATGTCCACCTTCGAGCCAGCGAAAGCGCTTAGGTTTGGCATGATTGGCACTACCGTGCTGTTTATGGTGGTGGCCTACTTCCTTGTAGACATGATTGGTTTGACCACCAATATCTGGTACTCCGTCCTATTCGGCGCGGCCGGTGGCATTTGTATTGGACTGATCACCGAGTATTACACGGCATCGAATCCAGTCGTTAGCATCGCTGAATCAGGCAAGACAGGGCCGGCGACTGTGATGATCACTGGTTTGTCTGTAGGTATGCAGTCAGTCGTCGGGCCACTGCTTGTTATCTGCGCAATCATCTGGGTCTCTACCGAAATGGCTGGGTTATATGGAGTCGGCGTTGCCGCGGTAGGACTTCTGGCCACCGTGGGGATGACGATGGCAGTGGACGCCTATGGGCCTGTGGCCGACAACGCGGGCGGTATAGCCGAGATGGGTGGCTTGGGAGAAGAAACCAGAGCCATCACCGATTCGCTTGATGAACTGGGTAATACAACAGCAGCCATGGGCAAAGGCTTTGCCATCGGGGCGGCAGCTCTCGCAGCGCTGGCAATCATTGCCGCGTTCGTCGAGGTGCTGACCTTGGAAAGAGGCGGCGACTTTGTGCTGCACATCGGTGATCCAAACGTTCTCATTGGCCTGTTTATTGGCGGCCTGGTCCCGTTTTTGATCGCCAGCATTACTATGACAGCGGTGGGGGATGCCGCGATGGATATGATCGAAGAGATCAGAAGGCAATTCCGAGAAATCCCAGGCCTGATGGAGGGCACCGCTGAGCCGGATAATGCTAAGTGCGTAGACATTGCGACGGCCGCGGCTTTGAAAAGGATGCTTTTGCCGGGAATAATCGCGGTAGCTGTTCCGCCAGTAGTTGGTTTCAGTTTAGGCGCAGAGGCTCTGGGTGGAACTCTTGGCGGTGGCTTAATTGGCTGTGTCCTGCTCGCGCTTACTATGGCCAACGCGGGCGGCGCTTGGGACAACGCCAAAAAGTACGTTGAAAAAGGCAATCTGGGCGGCAAGGGATCTGATGTCCACGCCGCAGTAGTTGTTGGCGACACGGTTGGCGACCCCTTCAAGGATACCTCTGGGCCCTCAATGAACATCCTTATCAATGTGATGGCCATTGTCAGTTTGGTGATTGCTCCACTATTGGCCTAGGATTTTTTCCAGGTGGCAAAAAAAGGGGGGCTCGGCCCCCCTTTTTTTATTTGTGCTTTTCATCTCGACGATCGAATCGGCATTACCACTTTGCAGGCAACTTTTTCGCAACTCGCTGCTGCTTCAGCCGCACATATTCTGGCACACCATTTTTATATCTCGGATAGTCTTCCCCAGCGATCAGCGGCCTTAAATAACGCAGCGCCTTAGGGGTTATGTCGAAGCCATCTTTGCTGATGTAGCTCTTCGGCATAAAGCGCTCGATATTAGCAACCCGAGACAATTTCGCTTCGCCAATCTTCCAGCGATAGGGCGCATCGTTAGTGCGTACGATCGTTGGCATCACTGCGGTCTTACCCGCCACAGCTAATTTAACCGCAGCACGACCAAGGGCATAAGCCTGTTCAACATCCGTCGCGGAGGCAATATGCCGTGCAGACCGCTGCAGGTAGTCGGCGACCGCCCAATGGTTTTTATAGCCCAATTTAGACGTTACCAAGTTGGCAATCACCGGAGCTACACCGCCCAACTGCGCATGACCAAACGCGTCCTTCGCCGCGCCCGACTCACCGACGAACTTGCCGTTCGCAAACCTTACACCCTCTGAAACCACCACCACACAAAAGCCTTTTTCTGCCACCGTTGCTTTAACTCGACGCAAAAATTGCTGCTGTTTAAAGGGCACTTCTGGGAGCAAGATAATATGCGGTGGATCTCCAGCCTGCTCGCGCGCAAGAGCGCCGGCGGCGGCGATCCATCCTGCGTGCCGCCCCATGACTTCCAATACGAACACCTTGGTCGACGTCGCACACATCGACTCGATGTCTAGCGCCGCTTCTTTTGTCGATACCGCTACATACTTCGCGACCGAGCCAAAACCTGGGCAGCAGTCGGTGATCGGCAAGTCATTATCGACGGTCTTAGGCACTCCAATGCATTGCAGCGGATACCCTACGCGGGCACCAAGTTGCGAGACTTTGTTCGCAGTATCCTGAGAATCGCCGCCACCGTTGTAGAAGAAGTAGCGAATGTTATGCGCTTTGAACACATCGAGCAGACGCTGGTATTCGCGCGGATCCTCAGCATAGGGCTTGAGCTTGTAACGGCATGAGCCAAAGGCTCCACCAGGGGTCGTGCGCAAGCCTGCAATAGCACGTTTACTCTCTTTTGAGGCGTCGATCAGTTCCTCATTCAAAGCACCGACGATACCGTTTGCCCCCACCAGGACTTTACCGATCACGTCTTTGTGCTCGGCAGCGGTTTGCAATACCCCACAAGCAGTGGCGTTTATGACTGCCGTGACGCCGCCAGATTGGGCGTAAAAGGCATTTGCCTTGACCATTCAATTCTCCTTCAGGAAACAGCGGTTGATTAGGGGCGGAATTGTCTGCGATTCCGCAGATTTGTGCGACAATTTCTCCGTTATTTAGGCGCACCCTCATGAGCAAACACCTCTATTTTCTCGGCATCGGCGGCACGCTCATGGGGAGCCTTGCGCAACTGGCAAAGCAGCTGGGGTTTGAGGTCAGCGGCAGCGACGGCGCCATCTACCCACCTATGTCCGACCAACTTAGCCAAGCCGGCATCCACGCTTTCGAGGGTTTCGACCCTGCTCAACTCGAGCCACCGCCAGACCAGATTATTGTCGGCAATGCGGGCCTGCCTCGAGGTCACGCGGCAATCGAATACATCCTCGAGCGCAATCTAAGCTATACCTCTGGGGCAGAGTGGCTGGGCACCGCAGTATTGCGCGACCGCTGGGTATTGGCGGTCGCGGGCACTCATGGCAAAACTACTACGGCGAGCATGCTGGCGTGGATCTTGGAGCAAGCCGGTCTTAACCCAGGTTATTTGATTGGCGGTGCCCCCAACAATTTCGAACAATCTGCGCGCATCGGCAACGGTCCATTCTTTGTCGTTGAAGCCGACGAATACGACACAAGCTACTTCGACCGTCGTTCAAAGTTTGTACATTACCGGCCGCGCACGTTAATCGTAAACAACCTTGAATACGATCACGCGGATATATTTCCGGATATCGCGGCAATTCAGGCACAGTTTCACTTGCTACTCAGAACGGTGCCCGCAGGTGGTCTGGTATTAGCGCCCAGCGACGACGAGGCCTTCAACGAAGTGCTGGATCAAGGCTGTTGGACCGAAATCGCGCGGATAGGCTACAAAGCCCCGCGCAGGCCGGTGGCAACAGACACTGGAGATTTATGGTCGAGCGCCCAAAGTATGGCGGATCCCGAGACATTCGAAGTGCTGCTTAACGGCGTTCGCCAAGGGGTCATAAACTGGACACTCAAAGGCGAACACAACCGCAGCAACGCCATAAATGCAATTGCTGCTGCGCGGCACGCAGGGGTGCCGATCGAGGTGTCGATAGAGGCTTTAAGTCATTTCAGCGGCGTTAAACGCCGCATGGAGATCATATTTCAAGACGCTGGCACGGTAATTTACGACGACTTCGCTCACCACCCGACAGCTATTAGGGCTACCCTGCAGGGGCTACGCGACAACGCCAGCACCGACGAGATCGTCGCAATTATTGAGCCCAGAACGCACACTATGTCTCTCGGCACCCTGCAAAATGATTTAACCACCTGTTGCGCTGCCGCCGACCGGGTTATTTGGTTTCGCGGCAAAAACATCCGATGGGATGTGCACGAACTCGCCGCGAACTGCGTAATCGAAGCAAAAGTCGAGGACGACACAGAGCAATTGATCGACCATTTACTTCAACTGCCGCAACTCGAAAGTGGACGCAAACGCCACCTAGTGATTATGAGTAACGGCGCTTTCGACGGCATTTACAACAAAATCACCGCTGGCTTCACAGCACTGAATAACAAAACACCATAAAACACGTTATAGGGGGTCTTCGTGCTAACTGAAAAACGCATCGTCATTACTGGAGCAGGCAGCGGTATCGGCCGCGCCACAAGCATTTTAGCCGCGGGCTACGGCGCAAACGTGGTCTGCGTAGATATCAACGACAGCGTCAGCTCAACCGTCGAGGAGATCAAAAATAATGACGGCGCGGCCATTGCGGTGCGCGCGGATGTCAGCGACGAAACGGCCGTCTCAGCCTTCATCCAGCAATGCGTCGACGAGTTCGGTGGCATCGACGGCATTTACGCCAACGCAGGCGTATCCGGCGGACGCAAAAGTCTCACCGAGTTGACCGTGGAAGATTGGCAGCGCACATTAGGGGTAAATACCGTAGGCGTATTTTTAGCGATTAAGCACAGCGTGCCGCATTTTGTAAATCAAGGACAAGGCGCCATTGTCTGCACCGCGTCCGTGGCCGGACTGCGCGCAAACGCAGGTGGGGTGGATTATTCAGCGAGCAAAGCCGGCGTCATCAGCATCGTTCAAACTGTCGCATATCAGCTCTACGGCACTGGCGTCAGGATCAACGCCATCTGTCCAGGACTTATTGAAACCGGTATGACTAAGCCCACCTTTGACCTCGCTCGAGAGCGCGGCAAAGAAGATAAGATAGGTCAGATCAATCCAGCGAAACGTTATGGCCATCCAAGCGAAATTGGCGAAGCGGCGTGTTTCTTGCTCAGCGACCGAGCATCCTATGTAAACGGCCACGCGTTACCTGTCGACGGCGGCCTTTCCGCGTCCCATCCTTGGGTGTTCCCAAGGGTCTAAAACAGCGCCTCGGGCATGGCCATAACCGCCTCGGATTCTGCGTTAATACTTTGCTCCAGACCCAAGGTCTGGGGCAGTAGCCGAGCGAAAAAGTACCTCGCGGTGGCGCGTTTGGCGTCACCAAATTCATTCGCCGGCGCACTACTCGCCATCCGCGCCCACATCCAAGCGCACACCGTTAGACCCACGAAATCCAAGAAATCTACGGAAACTGCGCCGGGTAGGTTCGGATCCTGCTTGCCACGCGATACGACCGATTGCGTTACCGCTTCTAAACGCCGACAGACATCGGCTAAAGGTTGCGAAAACTCTGGCGGCACCTCGCTGGAGGTAATATCGCCAAGCAACTCTAGTAAAGTTTTCCCGCCGTCACGCATGATCTTACGGCCCACTAAGTCAATGGCCTGCACGCCGTTAGCGCCCTCGTAAATCTGGCCTATGCGCGCATCGCGTACGATCTGCTCCATGCCCCATTCTTTGACATAGCCGTGACCGCCCAGCACCTGCTGACCAAGCACGGCGCATTCAAGTCCTCGGTCGGTCAAAAAAGCCTTGACCACAGGGGTAAGCAGCTGACCAATACGGCCCGCCCGCTGGTCATCGGCGTATTTTTCTAAATCTAACTGCATGCCAACGTAAAATCCCATCGCACGACAACCCTCGGCATAGGCGCGTTGGGTCAAGAGCATGCGCCGAACATCCGGGTGTACAAGTAACGAATCTGCTACGGCATCAGGATTTTGCGGCCCCGCAGGTGCTCGCCCCTGCACACGGTCCCGAGCGTAACTGGCCGCATGCTGATACGACAGCTGTGCTGCACCGAGCCCTTGGAGTCCCACACTGAGACGCTCGTAGTTCATCATAGTAAACATAGCCGCCAGGCCCTGATTCTCTTCGCCGAGCAAGAAGCCCTTAGCTCCATCATAGTTGATCACCGAGGTGGCGCTGCCTTTAATGCCCATCTTGTGCTCCAGCGAACCGCTGGACCAGCCATTGCGTTCGCCAACGCCGCCATCATCGTTGGGCAGATACTTCGGCACAATGAACAACGATATGCCTTTGCTGCCGAGCGGCGCGTCCGGCAATCTCGCGAGAGTCAGGTGCACGATGTTCGCCGCCATGTCGTGCTCGCCGCTGGTAATGAATATTTTTTGACCGGTAATCGCATAACTGCCGTCGCTCTGCGCTTCTGCCTTAGTGCGCATGATCCCAAGGTCGGTGCCCGCGTGAGACTCCGTCAATGCCATCGCTCCGGTCCACTCGCCCGAGTAAAGCTTTGGCAGATAAATGTTCTTTTGCTCTGCAGAACCGTGCGCGTCGATACACAAACACGCCCCAACGGTCAGTGTTCCATATAAATAAAGGCTAGTGTTTGCCGACCAGAACATCTCTTCGATCAGACATCCAAGACTTTTCGGCATCCCCTGACCACCAAACTGCGGATTACCCGACAGACCCAGCCAGCCCCCTTGAGCCAGTTCGGCGAACGCAGCGGCGAAACCGCTGGGCGTCGTAACTTCGCCGTCACGCCATTGACAGCCTTCGGAGTCTCCGGATTGATTAAGCGGCGCCATTACCTCAGAAGCCACTCGTCCGCCCTCGGCGACAATGGCTTTAGCTACGTCAGGCGACAAATCCGCGAAGGCCTCTATCTCGCTCCAGACGCTGTGGACATCAAAGACCTCCTGCAATAAGAACTCGATATCACGCTGCTGTACTTGGTATTCCACTGATGTTCCTTGTTGTGCCGGACCGCTCTGTCTCGAGGTAATTGTGGGACGCGAAGCGAAAGTCTAACCGTAGCTCCTGCGTTGTTCTAATTTTTTGTCGGCCGAGTTACCTCTGTCTAATTGTAGTGAATGTTGCAACAGTCGATTCCACCTATTTATCAGTCTCGCCAACGGCTGACGTAAATTTCAGCAATCCGCTGATAGCGCACTCATTCGGGGTATTCACAATAAGCGACTAAGTGCGCGAGCAGGCCTAAACCAATCGACCCGCTAATTGCGTTGAGCAAAATCCAACGATCTGCTCGCTTAGCGGCAGATTACGTCCTCGGTGATGTCTGTGTACTCTGTCGCCTGCCTTTGGCGCCCCGCCCCTGGCGGGCACCGTTACGCATAAACGATCATCTATGCCCATACTGCAGAACCGCCGTAGCTCTGAACACCCAGTGCTGTCAACATTGCGCGCTACCAATCCCCGCAGGTCAACACATCTGCGGCCGCTGCGCCTCAGAGCCTGTTGCCGACCTAACGCTGGCACCAGTACTGCACCAGCATTGCGGCGCGTATTTGGTACACCAATGGAAATTCCACCGCGGTGAGCGCGAGGCGCTCGCGCTGGCGGGGTTTTTACTGGCGGCAGTGCGCCAACGCTATCCCGATTCTGAGCCCATTCCGGAGCTACTTATCCCTGTGCCAATCGCGCCGTGGACTCAACTGCGGCGGGGCTACAATCAATCCCATTGGTTAGCGCAAACGCTGCATAAACAATTAAATATACCCGTAGCCGCCAACCTATTGACGCGCAAAAGCGGACCATCACAGCGCGCTCAGACACGCAGCCAACGCGTGCGTCTGGCTTCAAATACCTTCCAACTTAAGCCCGATGCAGAGCCAGAACCGCTCCAAAATCGCCACGTCGCGATCATCGACGATGTACTCACTACCGGCACGACGGTCTCAGTCATTGCAAAAACCTTGCGCCAAGCGGGCGCGAAACGCGTCGACGCCTGGTGTGCCACACGCGCTTGAGGACGACAACTTAGGCGCCCTAATCTGACCTGTGCAGTGGATACTGCTACAGTGCGGCCATGGACCAACCGACCACGCCGTACCAGAGCCTCACCCCTGACGCCATTCTCGACGCTTTGGAAAGCATCGGATTGCAGCCTAACGGCAGCTTGCTGGCGCTCAACAGCTACGAAAACCGGGTCTATCAGGCCGGCTTGGAAGATCAAAGCTTTGTGATCGTTAAATTCTACCGGCCACATCGATGGAGCGATGCTGCGATTACCGAGGAGCACAAGTTTACCCACAAACTGGCGGATGCCGAGTTGTCAGTGGTGACCCCGATGCATCTCACCGTAACCGACCCCCACCCCGTTAGCGTGTTTCAGCATCTGGGATTTCGCTTCGCAGTGTTCGCTCGACAAGGCGGTCATCCACCGAATCTGGAAAACCTCGACGATCTCGAAGTCCTCAGCCGCACCATTGCGCGGATGCACGCGGTTGGGGCGCAACAACCGTTTCAGCATCGACCGCAAATCAATGCGCAACGCTTCGGCCACGACAGCCGCTCGTTTTTGCTTGAAAACGATTTTTTGCCCACCGAAATGGCGCCGGCTTATGCTTCGGTGAGCGAACATTTATTACAGCGTATTGACCCCTTAATGAAGGACGTGCCGAATATTCGGATCCACGGGGATTGTCATATGGGCAATATCTTGTGGCGCGATGAAATCCCTCACTTCGTCGACTTTGACGATTGCATGATGGGGCCACCAATTCAG
>DEBN01000143.1:36148-46154 GCA_002348825.1 Gammaproteobacteria bacterium UBA2955 | reverse complement strand
TTCTCCAACGCCTACGGGCTTACAGAGACCAGTTCCACGATATGCGTGCTTGGGCCAGAAGAGCATCGTCAGGCTGCTGCGGCGAGTTCTGAGCAGGAGCGTAGACGTCTGGTTTCGGTCGGGCAACCGCTGCCGGGTGTAGAGATTGAAATTCGTGATGAAGACGGTCTCCCGGTCGCAGCTGGCGAGCGCGGTGAGATATACGTGCGTGGCGAACAGGTCTCCGGCGAATACGAAGGCCGCGGTTCGGTGATCGACAGCGACGGTTGGTTCCCCACTCGCGATGCTGGAAGTATCGACGCAGAGGGCTATCTTTTCCTTGAGGGCCGCGCGGATGACGTGATCGTGCGTGGAGGAGAAAACCTTTCGCCGGGCGAAATAGAGGACGTTTTGCTGACCCATCCTGCCGTCGCCGACGTCGCCGTGGTTGGTGTTGCCAGTGAGCAATGGGGCGAGGCTGTCGCCGCGGCGGTAGTCGCTAAAGCAGGCGCAGAAATCGACGTGTCTGAATTGCAAGACTTTGTTAAACAGCGTTTGCGCAGTTCCCGAGTACCTGAGTTGATTCGGGTTTGGCCGGAGCTCCCCTACAACGAGACCGGCAAGTTGCTGCGCCGCGTGGTGCGAACTGATCTAGGCGAGGCGGCTTCGTCCTAACCGACCTTGTCGATCAGTCCGATTGCGAGTGCGTGCTGCGCGTCGATGGTGATGCCGCTTAAAGCGAGCTTGGCGGTGGCTTGGCGACCGATTCTGCGTGTAATGCTGACCGTGCCGCCGGCCCCTGGGACAAGACCGAGGGCGACCTCCGGTAGTTTGAAATAGGCATCTTCCTGGGCATGTATGTGTGCGCAAAACGCGGGTAGCTCTATACCGGCGCCGACACACGCGCCTTGAACCTCGACGGTTACGCGATCGCTGATTCGACTTAGGAGTAGTCCTGGGCTGCGGGTGGTGCGAGCAATGTGGGCAACGCCTGCATCATCAACTGAGCCAAATTCCGTTAGGTCGCCACCGGCACTGAACGAGGCGCCCGCTCCGCGGAGGACGACTTTGCGAATGCTCTGGTCTTCGATCGCGAGCTGCAACGCCGCAGACAATTCGTCACGCATTTGTTCGTTATAGGCGTTGTGTTTCTGTGGCCGATTCAGCGATATCAGTAAATCGTCGCGGTTACGGCTCGTCTTTACCGCGATCGCATCGACAGCGGATGGGGTCCATTGCGGTCGCGTGGCCAGCCAATTGCGAAAGCCCACGCTTGATTGGAGCAGTCCATAGGCCATGGATTCAGCCGTGAGTGCCTGCTCAATGGTTAAATTCTGGCTGTGACGCAGCAGATGGCAGAGCGTTGAAGCGGCGATAGGTTGGGCGCGAATACCCGCTATTACCGGTTCCAACTCCTGTTCGCTCACCACACAATCGAAATCGGACAAAACAGTAGTGGCCACGTTAAAGGTAGAATCGGGGTGTAATGCGATTAACGGGCAATTCGGTAACTGTTTTAATCTCATAGGGGTACGCAAGTCGCGCGCATCAACGATGATGCAATGCTGCCCATGCGCGACGCTGAATTCTTCTGCTCGAATTGCGGAAGTAAGGATCTGCAGCAGTTCTTTAGGGGAATAAATTTTGGGTGATGCGTTCATAGCTGAGTGCTTGTCGGATATTCGCAGTATACCCGTAAGGGATTTTAATGAATGCGCCGACGCACTGCTGCAAAGGCTGCGTAGGTTTCAGCCAACTCTGCTTGCGAGCAATCGGGGTGCCGATTTACTTTGGGAGCGCGCAGCCGAGTTGCGGATTGCGCCGCAAGGGGAATGCTCTGCAAACGGCTCCTGCCGACTCATGCCAACCAAGGAGGGTCATATTGCCGTGAACCTTGCGCGACCGGAGGATTGGACATTGCTGCCTGCATGGCTTGAAGCGAGTGCGAACGATTGGTCGCAGTTGGCTGCACTGGTTGCGCGACGCTCTGCCGCGTCGCTGGTTGAACGCGGGCGCCTTATGGGTCTTGCAGTCGCTAGGCCTAATGAAGCGATCGTACCTGACGCGGTCGACGCGCTGAGCGATTCGGGCGCCGATAGCGCCCCTTCACCATTGGTGGTGGATTTATCAGCGCTATGGGCGGGACCATTATGTTCTCATCTGTTGCAACAGTGCGGTTTTCAGGTGATTAAAGTCGAGTCCTTACAGCGGCCCGATGGCGCGCGTGAAGGCAGCCCCAAACACTTTGAGGCACTGCATGAAGGTAAAGAATTTCGGTGCTTCGATTTTCGTGACCCAGCCGATTTGCGGCGATTGCGTAAGCTGTTGGCCCGCGCCGATGTGGTGATTGAGGGGTCGCGGCCACGCGCATTAAGAGCGTTGGCGCTTGATCGCGACAGTTTAGCGATGCAAGCGGGAGGAGGCATCGCAGCGTCACCACTGTGGCTCTCCCTTACCGCGTACGGGCGCTGCAGTCCCTTTGGCGACTGGGTCGGTTTTGGTGACGATGTTGCGATCGCCGCGGGGGCATTTGATTCGCTACAACCCGAGGCGCCGGCGTTTATCGCTGACGCCATTGCCGATCCGCTTGCCGGATTATTGACCGCATGGTTAATTCTCGAGTTGCGGCGTCGTCGCGTCTCGGGGCTGATAGATTTTTCGTTATTTCGGGCGGCCAAGTTCTGCGTTAATTGGGTAGGAGACAGTGGCGGTGTGTTAGCGAGCCCGATCAGACAGCCGGTATTAAGATGCTGATTGTCAATGCCGATTTAGAAGGATCACCAGTTGCCATTCGCTTTGACCGGCGCATCAATGATATCGCGTTCGATTTGACCCCACGGATCGGCGAACCGGTATTCGACGCCCGTGGCGGGGCGCTGCTGCCGGGTTTGCATGATCAGCACATGCATTTCTTGGCCACCGCAGCCTTGGCTCATTCTGCAGATTGTGGTGATGCCCGCGTTACCTCATCCGGGTCGCTGCGGCAGTTGTTGCAGCAACACCCCGGAGACGACTGGATACGCGGTGTGAATTACCACGAATCTGTTGCGGGAGAATTGCAGCGCGCGCGGATAGATGCGTTGATAGACCACCGTCCAGTGCGTATTCAGCACCGCAGCGGCAAAGTGTGGATGTTGAATAGCGCCGCAATAGAACGCATCGATTTGCAAGCCTTCGCCGACCTTCCCGGTGTGGAGGTGGACGCCGAAGGCGCGGTTACAGGTCGTTTATTTCGTCTCGACGACTGGCTCCGGCAACAGCTCGCCAGTGACCTGAAGACCGACGTAGCAGCGTTGTCGCAAACGCTCTCAAGTTATGGGATCACTGGGTTTACCGACACTTCAGCGACCAATACGGATGACACCGCAGCGCTCTTTGCAGATTGGCGCAGTCAACGGCTACTGCGGCAACGCGTGGTGCTCATGGGTGGAGACCAGTTGAGCGATGGGCCGCTGAAAATCGTATTGGACGAAGACGCACTGCCGCCCTTACCGGTGTTGACTAAGCGGTTGAGGCGGGCTCGGGCTGCAGGGCGCGCATTGGCGTTCCACTGCGTTACGCATGTCGAGCTGTTGTTCGCGCTGAGCGCTTTGGATGCGGTTGAGCCGGACCGCCGCGACCGTATCGAACATGGTGCGATCGTATACGATGAGGTCATTGAATTGCTGCGCGAAAAAAACCTGTCGGTGGTTACGCAGCCGGGATTCTTATGGCAGCGCGGTGAGCGGTACTTGCAAGACCTGAGTGCTCTGGAGATCGATCATCTGTACCGCCATGCGGGGATAGCAGCTGCTGGCGTTAACGTTGTGGTGAGTAGCGATGCACCCTATGGACCACTTAATCCGTGGCAGGTTATCGACGCGGCAAACCGCCGGGTGACGCGCGATGGCAACGTCATTGGAGCGGATGAACGCATCGCTGTCGAAACGGCGCTTGCGGGCTACTTGCGTCAGCCGGATTGCCTTGCTGCGCCGCCTCGCAGTATCGCCATTGGCGCCATAGCGGATATGTGCGTGATGCAAAAGCCTTGGCGCAAGCTCCATAACGCGCCTGTCGATGCTGCAGTGCTCGCGACATTTTACGACGGTGAACTGGTTTACCAGGCGGGCGATCGGGGATGATGATCTATCATTCGTCTGCAAATGACCGCAGTCGCTGAGCAAGCCGCAACGATTTACCTACAAATCGCTCCTGTCTCCAATTGCGCGCGTCCGGCGCAAACCAGTGAGTGCCGAGAGCGCGGCATCACGCGCCCCGAAGGTACTTCGACTTGATGCTAGTCGGGCAGACCAAGTACGCGTTTAGCGATTATGTTTTGCTGCACTTCGTTAGTGCCGCCATAAATAGTGACCGCTCGATCGCGCAACCAGCTGCGCGTCGATTCGAGTTCATCGGCACTGAATTCGTCGCTTTCCCACACCAAGCCCGCGGTTCCGCGCAATCGCGATTTTAGTTCTGAGCCCGATCGAGACAGCGAGGACCCCACTAATTTGAAAATCGACGTAGCCGCGCCCGGCGCGCCACTCGATTTGCTCTCTTCGACCACGCGTCGGGTAGTCAGTGCCAAAGCGCGCTCGGCCATTACTTGCTCTAACACGTCTTCGCGGCTGGCATCATCCGAGATGCGACCCTGAGCATCAGTCCCGACGTATTGTTTAGCGATCTCAGCGTAGGGATTAGCTTTTGGTTTGGCTGCCGTTTTCTTTTTATTGTCGTCCTTGGGCTTGCTGCGAGTGGTGGCATTGCGCTCATATTGTAAGAGCCGCTTACCGACACTCCAGCCCTTGTTCAACTCACCGATCAAGTCTTCACGTTTGGCCACGGCGTTGTCAAAAAAGGTCTCGCAAAAGGGTGAAGAGCCCGAAATAAGTTTAATCGGTTTAACCGTCACGCCGGGCTGGTCCATAGGCAGTAACACGAAGCTGATGCCCTCGTGCTTGGGCGCGTTGGGATCCGTTCGAACCAAGGCGAACATCCAGTTAGCGTACTGGGCACCACTGGTCCAGATTTTCTGGCCGTTGATAATAAACTCGTCGCCTTCCAGCACGGCTTTGGTTTGCAACCCAGCGAGGTCTGATCCTGCTCCGGGTTCTGAATAGCCTTGGCACCATTGTGCCTCGCCAGTGACGATGCGCGGGATATGCCGTTGCCGCTGCTCTTCGGTGCCCATTTCTAAAATGGTGGGCCCGATCATTGCTAAACCCATTCCGGTAGCCGGAGGGATGGCCTTTATGCGCGCCATCTCTTCCGCCAGTATCTGATGCTGCTCACGGCTCAAGCCACCGCCGCCGTATTGTGTCGGCCATGCGGGTGCGGTCCACCCTCGCGTGGCAGCGCGGTCGCGCCACTCCAGCGCTTCGTCGGTTTGGTAAAGTTCATAAGCGTCCTCAAAGTGCACAGCACCAATACGCATACTCTTTGGGCAATTGCTATCAAGCCAGTCGCGGGTTTCATCTCTAAAAGCTTGCAGGTCCATGTACCGATCTCTCATTGTTGTTGGGGTCAGCGCTCAGGTGATAAAAGTATGCGGCATGGCGCGCGTTATGCTGAGTGATTTGCCACGCAGTTGCTGGTTTTATCGAAGCGTCCAAAAGCTGTCTAGTTTAAGCGCAGACATTCGCTCTGACCATAAAAGCTTTTACCGAATCTCGTAGTCGGTTCGACTTGTGTTCTATGTGCAGTGTCTCCGGAAGGTAGGTAGGTGGGTCAGACACCAGATTGCGAATGCGCAGGCTGCAATCTAAATTACGGCAGATACGGTTACCAATAGATCGCCGTCCGTCGCTGCCGTTGACGGTGGCGCTGAATAAGGCGGTGCCGCGGCTGCGATACACGTGGTGACACCATGAACACATATGGGTTCTCGGGCGCGAAGTCATGTTTAGGCTGCGACGCAGTCGCAAGCCCTTTAGGCCATCGCTGTCAGCGAACACCACATAACCTAGGTGGCCTGCCGTGTGTAGCCAACCAAAGTAATCCAGTACTCCCCAATCGACGTGGGCGAGCTCGGGAAGCGCTAACTCTGCTGCTGAGCTGTGAGGAAAAAGTTGTCGAATTTGTAGTTTGCTTAGAGGCTGCAAGCGGATAAACGACCGATAAAAATGCAGCGACAGTATAACCGGGAAGTTTTGGTTTTTGGGCCCATGGACCAGATCGGTAAAGTTATGTGCGGCCGATGTGCTCACCCGTCATGCGTAGACCGCTACTTGCTGTATGCTCTACAACTTTCATCACGCTTACTCACAGGGAGAATTTATGAGCGACTTACCAAGTTCTGGTCGTCAACTGCGTACCGAGGTGACCGCGGCAGGCGAACTCAAACTCAATCTTGTCGATGTTCCGACGGCCCCTCCGAAGCCCGAGCAAGTAGTTGTGCGCGTTGAGGCGTCGCCGATTAACCCATCAGATCTAGGACTCTTGTTGGGTATGGCCGACGTGTCTACTGCCAAACAAGTCGGCACTGACGATAACCCGGCCATTAGCGCTGACGTGCCTCCAGCGATCCTGCCCCACTTAAAGGCGCGTTGGGACGAATCCATGCCAGTGGGCAACGAGGGCGGTGGCGTGGTCATCGCTGCAGGCGACAGCGAAGCGGCTCAAGCGTTACTCGGAAAAACCGTCGGTGTGCTCGGCGGCGCCATGTATGCGGAATACCGCACCTTGCACGTGAGCCAGTGCCTGGCGATGCACGAAGGCGTCACGCCGCGCGAAAGCGCATCCTGTTTTGTAAATCCGCTTACCGCCCTCGGTATGGTCGAGACCATGAACCGCGAAGGATTCAAAGCACTCATTCACACCGCTGCTGCCTCTAATTTGGGGCAAATGCTGCAAAAAATTTGTCTCGACGACGATGTTGGATTGGTCAATATTGTGCGTAAACCGGAGCAGGCAGAGTTGTTGCGCGGCATTGGCGCTAGTCATGTCTGCGATTCGAGTCAGGACTCCTTTA
Organism: Gammaproteobacteria bacterium UBA2955; assembly: GCA_002348825.1. Classification (GTDB taxonomy): domain Bacteria; phylum Pseudomonadota; class Gammaproteobacteria; order Pseudomonadales; family Azotimanducaceae; genus UBA4421. Next base: position 39,226 of record DEBN01000143.1, on the reverse strand, counting down.
TGGCAGACCTTACCGCAGCGATCGCAGACACAGGGGCGTATCTCGCCTTTGACGCTACCGGCGGTGGTGAACTGGCCAATCAGATCCTTATCGCCATGGAGGCGGCAGCGAATCAGACGGCTACCGAATACAGCCGCTATGGCTCTACTCAAGATAAGCAGGTCTATATTTACGGCGGACTGGAACGGCGTGCCACTACGCTGACACGCAGTTACGGAATGCAGTGGGGTGTTGGCGGTTGGTTACTGACGCCGTTTTTGCAAAAGGTAGGGCCGGAACGTGCGGAACAGTTGCGTCAGCGAGTGGCTGATGAAATCAAGACTACGTTTGCCAGCAGCTACACCGAGGAAATTTCTTTGGCTCAAGCCCTGCAGGTGGAGGTTCTGCAGACATATGCGCTGCAGGCGACGGGCAAGAAGTTTTTAATTAACCCGGCTTTGTAAGCGCGTATTCGAGCGGGGGTTACGCTTTTGGGCGAGATACGGCGGTGTTCTAGTTAACGCCGCGGTACTGCCCATGCCCTGACCCATCGCCAACCCTTAAATCCTGCAGGGGCAAAGGATCGGGGACAGACTTTAGGGCGGTCCCCGGCTGTTTAATTCGCCTGCGCTATAGATTCTATTGCGAGATCCGCACAGGCGTCATAAGCGATGCTGTAGCTGCGGCAACGTGCGTCATGATCGAAAATTTGTGCGGTGATGATCAATTCATCGGCTCGGGTTTTTTCGACAAATGCAGCAACCTGATCACGGATTTGATCGGCGTTGCCCACTGCCGCTGCAGCGTCGGATTGCGCAAGAATGCTCTGCTCGGCGGCCGTCAGCGTGGTTTCGAAGTTGTCGACGGGCGGCGGCAAGGGTCCCGGACGGCCTTGGCGCATATTTAGCATTGCCCGCAATCCAGAGGTTCTTAAATACTGGGCCTCGGTCGCAGTATCTGCTGCACAAATGTTGTAGCCCAGCATCACATAGGGACTGCTGAGCTGCTCCGACGGCATAAATTCCTGACGGTATAGGGCGATGGCACGCATCATCGCCGCAGGTGCGAAATGCGATGCGAAAGCGAATGGTAGGCCCAGAATGGCGGCCAGTTGCGCGCCGAACAGACTGGATCCAAGGATGTACAGGGGCACGTTGGAACCCTGCCCGGGAATTGCCAGAACTTTCTGATTTTCCTGCGCAGCTGCCAAATAGCCCTTAAGTTCCAGTACATCCTGAGGAAATTGATTTGGGTCGCTGTGCAAGGTTCGGCGCAGCGCATGGGCGGTTACCCCATCGGTGCCTGGAGCTCGGCCCAAACCCAAATCGATGCGGTTCGGATACAGCGCAGCGAGCGTGCCGAATTGTTCGGCCACCATCAGAGGCGCATGGTTGGGCAGCATTATTCCACCAGAACCCACACGCAGGGTTGTCGTGCCACCGGCTATATGCCCGATGACGACTGCGGTCGCGGCGCTGGCAATGCCCGGCATGTTGTGGTGCTCTGCAACCCAGTACCGGTGATAGCCCAAAGCTTCGGTATGCTGGGCGAGGCGCAGGCTATTGTTCAGCGCTTGGCCCGGATCCGCTCCGGCGGTAATCGGTGAAAGATCTAAAACAGATAAAACTGGCATATACCCTCCCTGTGCCTGAGCCGTCAGTGTAGAGGTAAATGTGTTAAAACTCGCGTGCAAATCGCGCGCTTATTGCACATTGGGTTGCTGCCGTTTGCGTTGCTATTGTCTGACTCTGTATCGTTGTGACGATGAAGAGATTGGGGGTTGGCCGACATCGGTACGCGGGCGCAAGCTGCAGGTTTCGGCGCATGTTCGGCTGGCGGCTATGCCCATTGGATGGTCGATTTTGAGATTGAAACTGAACGCGAGTGTGCTCGGCGGATTGGATCAATAGTGAAAGGGGGGTTGGCAGATGACAGAGTTTTCAAGAATTGATTATGCGGTGAGCGAAGGGGTCGCACGCATCACTTTGGATCGTGCCGAGGTGCGCAACGCGCAGGACAAGGCCATGCTCTACGAACTTAACGATGCATTTGACTTCGCGGCACGAGACGACAGTGTCAAAGTGGTCATTTTGGCGGCTAACGGGCCGCACTTTTCGTCCGGTCATGATCTCGCCGATCGCAGCGGCATGGATGAGTTTGCCCAGGTCTCGAACTGGGGGGGATTTGCTAAATCTGGGGCCGAAGGTCGTCAGGCGGTGGAAGAGGAAATCTATCTGGGTCTTTGTTGGCGCTGGCGAAACTTGCCGAAGCCGACAATTGCCGAAGTGCAGGGCAAGGTGATTGCAGGCGGTCTGATGCTGGTATGGGTTTGCGATCTTATTGTGGCGACAACCGATACGACGTTTTCTGATCCGGTGGTTGCCTTTGGTGTTAACGGCGTTGAGTATTTTGCTCACCCTTGGGAATTTGGTCCGCGTAAAGCTAAAGAGCTGCTATTCACAGGTGGCCGTATCACTGCCCAAGAAGCGCAGTCCTGCGGCATGGTCAATCATGTGGTTGCCAGCGGCGAGCTGTCCGAGTTTACCGATCAATTGGCGGCGCGCATTGCGCAACGACCGAGCATGGGTCTCCGGCTAGCCAAACAGAGCGTTAATCAAGCCCAAGACGCCCAAGGCTTTTACTCTGCCTTACAGGCCGCGATGTCGCTGCAGCAACTGGGTCACGCCAACAATGAAATTGTTCATGGTCGCGCGGTGGATCCGGCGGGCGCCGTGGTTATCAAGCGTGAGGCAAAGTTACCGTAAGCGGTTAGCGCCCGGTGAAATTCGGTTTACGTTTCTCTAGGAACGCGCTAAGACCTTCGGCAAAGTCTTCGCTTTGAAACAGCCCGCCGAGGTGCACCATGAGATGGTCCACCGCTGTGTCGTAGGATTCCTCGAGACCCATGCGCATCATGCGTTTAGTGGTTTGTACCGCCATCGGTGCGTTATCGGCTATTTCCTGAGCCCAGGTCATGGCCGTGGATAAGAGTTCATCCGCTGGGACGACGGTGTTCACCAGACCCAGTTCAAGACTTTCGGTGGCGTCCACCGTGCGCGCTCGATAGTACAGTTCCGCCGCCTTTGCCCAACCGACCAG
>DEBN01000143.1:30743-35761 GCA_002348825.1 Gammaproteobacteria bacterium UBA2955 | reverse complement strand
GTCACGGCCGCGAGCTTCGCACTTTCCGACATAATGCGAATGTCGCAGAGCAAGGTCAGGTCCATACCGTAACCGGCTGCGGCGCCGTTGATTGCGCAAACTATGGGTGTGTCGCAGTGCCACATTACGTTTATCGGCGCGTCTCTTAGGTCAAATAGACGTCGCGTAGGTCTATTGTCCCCAGGTTGTTTGGTGCTGCTCTCTGCGTTTTCCTCCCGGCGTGCATTGGTATCAATCAAGTCCAAGCCGGCACAAAAACCCTTACCGTTGCCGGTCAGTACGATGCAACGAATGTCTGGATCCTTGTCCGCCTCCACTACCTTGGCAGAGAGTTCGTTCAGCATCTCGCGACTGATTGCATTCAAGCGTTCTGGGCGGTTCAGCGTAATGAGTAAAACATGATCGTGTTGTTCTACCAGCAGTTGTTCGGTTACGGATGCAGAAATAGTCAAAGTAGCGACCCTCGAATTTAGTAGTAATCATGGTAGGCACCTTTTCATCGAAAGAGAAGTACCGCAGAATGGCGTGTTTTTTTCGCCATAGAGGTGCTGTGAACTATCCCGTAGTTTTTCCATCGCGCAGGGGAGCGCGCAACGTTCTGGTCTATCCACTGATCTCATTGTCAATCCTTACGGCTGTATTCTGCGCGGCCGCCGTCCGCGCCGAACCGGGCGTGGTGGTCGGCAGTTACAGCAGTCAAAGTAATGCCGAAGGAGCGGCGCTGACCGTTCGCGACAAGCTGCTCAGCCTAGGATTAGACGCGCGTGTAGAGGTCGTGCCTGTTGCGAGTCAAAAGTTCAGCAGCGCTGGCAATCGGGCCTCAAGAGTCGTCCTGCTGCCGCGATCTGGCACGAGTGCGCGTACGTTATTGCGCCAAGTTCGTATGCGAGGCTTTGCAGATGCATGGTTCCTGGCGGAAACCGGGGCGCCAGTTGCGCCTGCAGCGCGTCCGCCCATTGCTGCCGCAGCGGCGCAGCCAGCGCCCACGCCAGCGCCTGTCGCGAGAGCGCAACAGCGGGTCGATGCGCAGCCAGCATTGGTGTCCAGACCTCGCCAGAGCGCCGGTCCGCAAACGGTTATTGGCCAGGAAGCAGGGGTCGACTTGCATCGTTTGAGCATTCAGACACTGGCAGAAGCAGATGTGGATGTGGTCATCGACGGCAAGGTCGATGAGGCGCTTTGGCAGCAATTCCCTTATTACGACAACATGTTGGTTTCTATTCCAGCGCTGGTAACACCCGCGGAATACGCCACTCAGATACGGCTGTTCGCGACAGAGAAAGGCTTATATGTGAGTTCTGTCATGGAACAGCCACCTGAGTCGCTGGTGAAACGCTACTCGCGCCGTGATGATTTTTTCGACCGCGATACCTTCGGTGTCACAATCGATGCTTCGGGTGAGGCGTTGGTGGCGTATTGGTTCTTTGTGGCTCTGGGAGACAGTTTGTCCGATGGCAAGGTGTTACCGGAGCGACGCTTCGCGCGCGACTGGGACGGCCCTTGGTTGGGCAAGTCAGCGACGACGGATAGCGGTTGGAGCGTGGAGTTTTTCTTGCCCTGGTCGATGATGAATATGCCTGAAGTCGAAGGGCCCAGAACCATTGGTTTTGCCGCCAAGCGTAATATTTCGGCTACTGATCAGTCGTATGGGTGGCCGGGCTATCCGCAATCATCTTCGCGTTTCGTATCGGCTTTGAACGAGTTGGAAGTGGTTGGTGTGCAGCCGCGCGCTCAGGTGTCCGTTATTCCGTTCGCGTCGGCTACTGCCGATGAGGTATCTGGCGAGGTCAAGTCTAAGGTCGGCGTTGATTTTGCTTGGAAGCCTTCGCCTAAACTTGAGTTTTCGGGAACGGCAAATCCAGATTTTGGTGCGGTCGAAGCCGACGATGTCGTGCTTAATCTGACAGCGAGCGAAACCTTTTTCCCGGAGAAGCGTTTGTTTTTCCTAGAGGGGAATGAGGTTTTCACAGTCATGCCCCGAGACGACTACATGAGCATTTATCGGGACGCAGTCAATGAGGACTACGCAACAACCTCGCGGCAGGTTTATTTGCGCGATTTTGTGCCTATGCCTGTGTCGCTTCTGAACACCCGACGTATTGGGGGCACCGCCAATCAGGTCGACGTTGAAGACGGCATTACCCCCGATCGAGGCCAGCGAGACGTTCCCACTGACCTCGTAGGGGCGGCAAAAATCACCGGAGCTGCGGGTGATTTTCGTTATGGCATGTTGGCGGCGGTGGAAAATGATGTGAATTGGCTTGGCTCGGACGCTGCCGGATCGACGGTGGATATAGAAAGTCCGGGTCGCGATTTCGCGGTAGCTCGCCTCACCTACGAAAATATAGGACGTTCTAAGCGCGCTCTCGGCTATATGGGTACGTTTGTGGGCGGCCCGCAGTACGATGCGTCTGTGCACAGTATTGATGCGCACTACGGCGCTGGATCAGGAAAACTCAAAGCCGACGCTCAACTGATCAGCAGTGATCGTGCTGATCTCCAAGGCTACGGCGCCATGTTTGACGTCACTTATGCGCAGGCGAACGGGCTGCGGCATAAGTTTGAAGTCGACTATATGGATGAGAACGTCAATTTTAATGATCTTGGATTTTTGCTGCGTAATAACTATGCCCGTTTTCGCTATGCGGTGATGTTCAGTAAGAATCGTTTGACCAATAATTTGACGAACTTCCGCACGACGCTTAGCGCGATCCAGCAATACAATATTGACCCCGGGCAAATCACTGACAGTTCTTTGCTGTGGCGCTCCTCGGTGGTGCTGCCGGGTCGTAATACATTGCGTGCGGGTGTCGGCTATTTTCCACAGCGTTATGAGGATATTGAAAGTCGCGGCAATGGTGCGTACCGCGTCGAAGCCGGCGGTTGGTGGGAAGCGGTGCTGGCGACCGATGCGGCAAAGATGTTCAGTTATTCTGCGGGCCTATCTTCGTTGCGCGAACCTATTGGTGGCTGGAGTAACACCTTTAAGGTGGGAGTAACTATTCGTCCGCTCGACGCTGTGAGTATGGAACTGGATCTGCAGTATCGCGACCGTAATGGCTGGATGGTGCATCAAGGTGGTCGTCAGTTCGGCAGGTTTTACGCGAGTGAATGGCAGCCTAGTTTTGACGTCAATTGGTTCATCGCGCCGGGCCACCAGATACGTTGGAACCTCCAATGGGCGGGTGTAAGAGCTGTTGAAGATGGCTTTTACGCAATTCCCGAAGGCGATGGAGAACTTGTGGATGCGGCGCGCGCCCAAGACAGCTACAACTTTGATGTGGGGCTTTTGACCACCCAACTTCGTTACCGGTGGGAAATTGCGCCACTCACGGATTTTTACCTCGTCTACAATCGGGGTAATTCGCTGCGTAATTCGATTGGTTTGGATGCCCCTCAGACAGAGTTAGGGGAGCTGTTTTCTAACAGTTACGACGAGCCAATAATCGATACGTTTGTAGCCAAGTTGCGGTATCGGTTCGGCAACTGATATCACTAAATGTGCTTCATTAACGACAAGGGGAAGAGATGAAAATTATTGCGCTTAAAGGTCTTGCGGTTGGCCTGATGGTTGGGCTCTCGGTAACTGTGGCGGCGAGAGAAATAGGCGTATCTAAACCCGAACGGCAAGGCTACTCGTCTGAGCGTTTGGAACGAATCACAACGTTTATGAACGACAAGGTGGAAGACGGCACTATGGTCGGTGGTATGGGGCTTATTGCGCGTAACGGCAAGGTCATCTACCAGCAGACCTACGGTATGGCGGACCGCGAGGCAGAGCGTGTTATGGAAGACGATGCGATTTTTCGCATTTTTTCGATGACCAAGCCCGTGACTTCGGTGGCTTTGATGATGCTCTACGAGGAGGGTAAGTTCCGCTTAAGCGATCCGATCGCCTGGTACATGCCGGAATTCGCTAATTTGGAGGTCGCTATGTCGACGGCCAACACGTCCTCCGAGTCCGATGGCACCCAGAGTCGAACCGTTGGCGAAGGGGATCAGAGCCTAGTGGGTCAGACTCGGAAGCCTACGAGGCAACCGACTATTCGCGACATTCTCACGCACACGGCTGGATTCACTTACGGAATTTTCGGCAACACTGAGGTTGACAAGCTGTACATGCAGGAACAATTGGCCTGGGGTAATCGAGATTTGCAAGAGTGGTCCAAACTGTTAGCGGAAATGCCTCTGCAATACGATCCCGGCACTAGATGGCACTACAGCGTCTCGGTAGATCTCCAGGGTCGACTGGTGGAGGTCCTGTCAGGAATGAAATTCAGCGAATTCTTAAAACAGCGACTTTTTAACCCGCTGGACATGATCGATACGGGCTTCGTGGTGCCAGCGGACTCGGTGTCTCGGTTGGCGCAAATTTACAAGCCCGCAGGCGCGGTGCTTGACCCGGAACGGCTCACTGAATCTTCTTTCGGCAAAGGACTTGTTCCGGCCTCGCCAGAGGAGAGCGCGCAATATCTTTATGGGTCCAAATTCGAAAGCGGCGGCGGTGGATTGGTCTCGACCACCAGAGATTACTTACGCTTTTGTCAGATGCTGCTGAACGGCGGCAGCTTGGACGGTAAACGTATCTTATCGCCGAAAACCATAGAACTCATGACCGGCAATCACCTCGGAGATATTGAATTGGCTCGCGGTGGTGGCTTTGGTCTCGGCTTCGGAATTGTTCTCGATCCCAGTGATATGGGGACGATAGGTTCTGCCGGCACATACAGTTGGGGCGGACTAGCGGGTACTCGCTTCTGGATCGATCCGGTGGAAAAAATGGTCGGCATATTTATGGTTCAAAGCGTGCCTCATACGACGCGACTGGCAGATGACTTCAGGGTTCTGGCGTATCAGGCTCTGGTGGAATGATGAGGCGGTTAACAACCGCTTAACGGAAGGTATAAAAGGGGCCTATGGCCCCTTTTTTTGTGGCTGGGGTTTACGAAAGGACAAAAGAAATCGGTCAGTGTTGCCGCGCATAGGTCGAGTACTTTCCAATTCGCCTGAACGCCAAC
>DEBN01000143.1:0-30411 GCA_002348825.1 Gammaproteobacteria bacterium UBA2955 | reverse complement strand
AACGCCAACGAACGCCAATTAACGCCATCGTGGCATTCTGTTTACTGGTGCCGTCCCGAGCCAAGTCTGATGCGCTGCGTGGGATTTCTGCGCGTGCGAGCGTACTCGCTAGCAACGGCACCAAGATCAGCATGGTTGCAGCCATGCAGCATAAATATGCCCGATGCGCGGTTGTCATATTCATGGACCCTGAGTCATTAGTTGCGGATTTAATACCGCTCGGCGGTTCTTTGGTACTTGTCGTCGGCACCCGCTGGAGCGACTGCCTGCTGTCATATCAAGATTGATGCCGTGTTTTATCGGAGATCAACATGTGGAAAAACATTGGTCGGTACCCGGTTCACAATCGCATGCTCTGTGCTGCTTTTGGCGTGTGCATGTTGTTGCTATATGGCTTTCATCTAGCGCGTTTCAGGTTGGGGGGTGTGTTGCTGGATGAAGTGGGTGACCTAGCCACGATTCTGGCGTTGTTGGGGCAGTTTTCGCCGCACCAATTGTGGGTTCACATCGGCGTAACGGTGGGCTTAGATTTGTTGTTTCCGCTGGCTTATGCAACGTTATTTGGTGGTCTGATTGCTCGTGGGTTTGGTGCCTATAGCCCGGCGCTACTCGTACCATTAGCCGTCTTGGTTGGCTTCGATTTATTCGAAAATCTTTCCCAGTTGGCGTTGCTTTTGCTGACGCTGCTGCAGGCCGCGCCGGCAACGATTGAAATAATAGCGGCATTTAAAGCTCTGGTTACGCCGATTAAATTTTCTATGCTGTATTTGACGAGCGCAATTTCGGTGATGGCCGTAATGTCTTTAGGCATCCAACAATCACTGCGGCTCTGGGATTTCGGTCGTGCAAGGAAACTGCAGAAACGGCACTAATGCCCGTGTTGCTGCCGAATAAATTCCGCGCCTTTCTCGGCGATCATCACTGTTGGCGCATTGGTATTGCCTGAGGTTATGGTTGGCATAATCGACGCGTCCACGACCCGCAGGTTGTGCACTCCGCGCACTCGCAGCTGCGCATCTACCACAGCCATTGGATCTCTGCCCATTTTGCAGGTGCCTACAGGGTGGAAAATTGTAGTGCCCAAATCGCCAGCGGCATGGGCGAGTTCTTCGTCGCTGGTCAAATGCGCACCTGGCTTGAGTTCATGGGGTGCAAATGGTGCGAGCGCCGGCGCCGCCATGATCTGGCGTGTAAACTTTAAACCCGCAACGGCAACCGCTTTATCGTCTTCGGTAGATAGGTAGTTAGGGCGAATCAATGGCGAGCTGTCCGGGTTGCTGTCACGCAGTGAGATTTGGCCGCGGCTGCTGGGCCGTACGTTACATACCGATGGTGTAATGGCGTTATATCGATGCAGTGGCGAACCGAATTTGTCGAGCGATAAAGGCTGCACGTGCCATTCAATATTCGCACTAGGTTGGTTGGGGTCACTTTTGGCGAAAGCGCCCAACTGCGACGGTGGCATCGTTAGCGGGCCGGTCTTACGCACAAAATATTCTAAGCCCATGAGAGCCATGCCCCATGGGGTGCGCGCTCTTTGATTTAGAGTAACGGTATTTTCGACCGTATAAATGGTGCGGATCTGCAAATGATCCTGAAGATTTTCGCCAACGCCCGGCAGTTCGATGAGTGTAGCGATGCCGTGTTTGTGCAGTGTCTCCGACGCGCCGATGCCAGAGAGTTGCAACAGCTGCGGTGAAGCCACAGCGCCTGCTGCCAAAATCACCTCGTTATTCGCCGCAAAAATCTGTTCATGGCCATTGTGCAGGACCTTCACGCCGGTCGCTGTGGGTTCAGTTGCGTCGTCGTCAAAGCGTATCTCGCGGACACTGGCCTCGGTCAGAAGCGTCAGATTCGGTCGATCTTTAATCGGGTCCAAGAAAGCGCGAACAGCACTCCAGCGTTTGCCGCTACGTTGGTTCATCTGAAAATAGGCGTTACCGAAATTGTCACCGCGATTAAATTCGTCGATTTTCGGAATGCCGCATTGTTCCGCGGCGTCGCGCCAGACGTCGAGGATTTCCCAGTTTACCCGTCGCTCTTCGACGCGCAGTTCGCCGTTACTGCCGTGAAAATCATCGGCGCCGTGTTGGTAGTTTTCCGATCGACGGAACACCGGTAATACGTCTTGCCAACCCCAGCCACTGTTTCCAAGGCCGGCCCAATGATCGTAGTCGGACTGCTGCCCGCGCATATAAATCATGGCGTTAATGGACGAACAGCCGCCCAGTACTTTGCCTCGTGCGTAGCCAATGCTGCGGCCGTTTAATCCTGCCTCAGGCTCTGTTTCAAAGCACCAATCTGTGCGCGGGTTGCCGATGGTATAGAGGTAGCCAACCGGGATGTCGATCCAGAAGTAGTTATCCTTCTTCCCCGCTTCAAGCAGCAGCACGCGCTTGCTCGGATCCTCTGTCAGACGGTTGGCGAGCACGCAACCGGCCGTGCCTGCACCCACAATGATGTAGTCAAAGCGCTGGTTGGACGAGTCTGTCATCGTTTATGTTTCCATCTGGTTGGCCGCCACCGGGCGGGTAGTCGAGGCGAGATGCTAGGCCGGTGAATGAGAATGTCAATTGCGACAATACTATTTTCCTAGCTACCCTCGACCCCTGCTTGGCGGTTATGCTTCCCATGCAATTTTACAAGGGGATCAAAGTGATGAAACTTTATATGGTGCCAGCGGCACCCAACCCGACTAAGGTCATGCTCTACATTGCTGAGCGCGAAGCGGCGGGCGGCACCCTGGCGATCGAGCAAATTGTTGTAAACACTTTGAAAGGACGACATCGGGAACCGGAGCATTTAGCCCGCAATCCGTTCGGCACTCTGCCGGTTTTAGAGTTGGCAGATGGACGCTTCTTGCTCGAGTCGTTGTCGATCATTCGCTATCTGGAAACCGTCCAGCCGGAAACTGCATTGGTGCAGGGCGACGCCGAAGCACAGGCGTTGGCCTATGATCTGGAGCGAACGGTGGAATTGCGCTTTGCGAATTTTGTGGGTCGCTATGTTCATGCCACGAATTCACCGTTAGGTTTGCCGCCCAACCCCGAATTAGCCGAGGAATTGCGAGCGTCTATGGGCCAGGCCCTGGATTATCTGCAGGCCTTGCTTGCGGACGGTCGAGATTGGTTGGGTGGCGAGCAGGTGTCATTAGCCGACATCACGTTGCAGTCTGCCCTGCAGTTTGCGCGCTTTGCTAAAGTCGATGTGGTGGCAGATTATGCAGCTTTGCAGGCCTGGGATCAGCGCTACCGACAGCGTCCAGCAGCCCAAGGGGTGCTGAAATTCTGACGACACGTTGGTAGTCGGCAGGCGAATTTAGCCTTCCTTTTGCGGCCAGTACTTGTCTTTTAACAGGCGTTTGTACAACTTACCGGTGGGCAGTCTGGGCAACTCATCGGTAAAGTCGATAGAGCGAGGGATTTTGTAAGCCGCGAGATGCTGCTTTGCGAAGGACATCAGATCATCGACTAAGTGCTGGTCGTGCGCGACGCCCTGAGAGGGTTGCACCACGGCCTTTACCTCTTCGCCAAAGTCCGGGTTAGGTACGCCGAATACAGCAACGTCTTCTACACTTGGATGTAAGATGAGGGCGTCTTCGATCTCTCGAGGGTAAATGTTCACGCCGCCCGAAATAATCATGTAAGCCTTGCGATCCGTAAGATACAAATAGCCTTCGGCATCGACATAGCCTACGTCACCGAGCGAACTCCAATTTGCGTGGGTGGGATGGGTGGCACTCAAGGTCTTTTCCGGCGCGTTATGGTATTCGAAGGCCATGGTGGGTTGTTCGAAGTAAATCATGCCTTCGTCGCCTGGTTTTTGCTCGGTGCCGTCTTCGTCACAAATATGCAAAACGCCGCTGTGCGCTTTGCCTACTGAACCCGGGTGCGCGAGCCATTCCTCGGGACCGATTACAGTTGACCCGTTGCGCTCGGTGCCGGCGTAGTACTCCCACAATATCGGTCCCCACCAGGTCATCATTTGCTGTTTGATTTCGACCGGGCAAGGAGCGGCGGCGTGCAGTGCGCAACGGTGTGAGCTTAAATCGTAACGATGGCGCGCCTCCTGGGGTAGTTTCAGCATGCGTACGAACATTGTCGGCACCCATTGCGAGTGAGTGACGCGATAGTGCTCGATATATTTGAGCGAAAGTTCGGGATCGAACCGCTGCATCATGACAATCTGACCCCCGAGTGCCAGAGTACGCATGCAATAACCGAACGGTGCCGCGTGATAGAGCGGTGCGGGTGAAAGATAAATCGTTTCCGCATTGATCCCGTAGGGGTTGTTGACCTCCAACCCAGGGAAGCCACCGCTGATGTGTTCGCCGCTTAGTGGTCGTTTAATGCCTTTAGGTTGGCCGGTAGTGCCTGAGCTGTAAAGCATGGCGTCACCGGCGGGTTGTTCTGCTAGGGGTGTGTCGGGTTGCCCCTCTAGCACCGCCTCATAACTCTCATAGCCCGCAGTTGTTGCGCCGGTAATAAACCGTTGGCTGCACTGATTAGTCAGATTCGGCAATTCACCAGCAATTGCCAGAGCGTCTGCGGTGAACAACGCTTTACTATTGGAGTCGTTGATTATGTAAGCTGCCTCGTCGGCGGTCAGGTAACGGTTGATGCAGGTGATATACAAACCCGAGCGATAGGCCGCCCATGCGATTTCAAAAAACGCCAGATCGTTTTGCATCAGCAGACTGATATGGTCGCCGGGCCGCAAGCCCCGAGCATAGAGCAGTTGGGCCACCTGATTCGAACGCTGATCGAGTTCCTGCCAGCTGAGTTTTGCGCCTGTAGTCGCGTCGATCACGGCATCGGCGTGAGGTTTTACGGTTGCCCAATGTCCCGGATACATAGAGTTCCTGATAAAAGCTATAGAGGATGACGATTATCAGCGCTTTGGCGTGCAATCGCCAACCCGCAATATGTGGCTGTGCTCTCTATGTGAATCGGCAAAGCGAACAGTCTATGCAAGCTTTGCGCGACCAATGATTTGTCTAGAGTATTTCTCCTGCAACCACCTCCAGCGCCTCCGGTTGCTGGCACCCCAAGAGCATCGAGGCTACCTGGCCGTTGTTACCAGCAGTTTTCCAACGCTGTAACCGGGCTTTGATACGATCTGCGGGGCCGACCAAGTGGCAGGCATCGATGAGTTCGGCCGGCACGGCGGCGGCGGCTTCGTCTTTGCGGCCGGATAAAAATAAATCCTGAATCTCCACCGCAGCATCGGCAAAGCCAAGTGCCTTGGCGTAGTTGTTATAAAAGTTTTTGTCGCGCGCGCCCATGCCGCCAATGTACAGTGCCATGCTGGCGCGGATAGGCATCATGCATTGCTCTACGTCGTCGCCCATGGACACCGTGACAAATGGCGAAACATCGAATTGGCTCATGTTTTTGTCGCCGGCTGCGGCGAAACCCTCATTAATCGGCGCATCAAACACGTGGTGTTTCTCCGGGTCCATCCAGATCGGAAAGAATCCGTCACAGACTTCTGCCGCCGCAGCGACGCCCTTGGGCGTGATGCTGGCCGAGAAAATTGGAATGTCCTCCTCGCAATGCAGAATACTCTTTAGCGGTTTGCCGAGCCCTGTTGCGCCCGCTCCGGTATACGGCAATTGATACAGTTCGCCTTCGAAACTCAGCGGCGCTTCGCGGCGGAAAATCTGTTTCATAATCTGCACATATTCTTTGAGTCGCGTGACCGGCTTGCCGTAGGGTACGCCATGCCAGCCCTCGACGACTTGGGGTCCCGACGCGCCCAGACCGACGATGAATCGTCCACCCGAAAGTTCCGCCAAACTCATGGCCGTCATTGCTGTCATAGCTGGCGATCTTGCGGGCATCTGCATGATTGCAGTGCCCACTTTGATCTTGCTGGTATGTGCAAGCATCCATGTTGCGGGGGTTACAGCGTCGCCGCCCCAGGCCTCAGCGGTCCATACCGAGTCAAAGCCAAGTGCTTCAGCGTGTTTTATGACCTCCAGATTAACTCGTACCCGCGGGCCGATACCGCCTGCCAACAGTCCTAGTTTCATGATTTATCTCCCCCTCTGAGAATTACGCAGCGCCACCCGCGATAGAAAGTTTCTTGTTCAACTCCTCGGAGTCTGCCAAATCTTGTTTCAGCGTTCGCGCGCCAATGAGAAAGTGCACTGCAGACCATGCATTCAAGACCACAGATACGCACAGCGCATAGCGAATAGAATTCTCGCCAGTTGCTGGCATGAGCACGTCGCTTAGTACGCCAACTAGGGTAGGCCCGAGCCCCATGCCAATAAGGTTCAACACGAAAAGTAATATTGCGGCGGCAACCGCTCGCATCCGCAGCGTCACGAGCCCCTGGGTCATTGCAAAAGATGGCCCCAGATACATCCCCGACAATATTGATATGGGAAACAAAATTGCGATCGCGGTCATCGCGTCGCTGTCCAGATAGGCCCATAATTGCAAGGGCACCATAGCTATCAGTGAAGCGGCGGGTATCCAAAAGTACCAACGCTTTTCGCCGGTTTTGTCAGAGATCTGATCGCCTAAAAAACCGCCCAGAAATGTTCCTATCGCGCCGATGAAATAAACCAAGCCCAACCAGTAGCCGGTTTCAGTGTACGAGAGATCGTGGATTCGGTTTAGGAATGATGGATTCCAGTTCGTTGCGCCGTAGCTCACAAAAGCGTGTAGGCCTGCGGCGATGGAGAGGTGTCGGAACGAGCGCTTGCCCCACAAATAGGCAAACACCTCCTGCCAGCGCGGCGCATCGCTCGCGGCGTTGTTTGCTGCCGTGACGTCTGCAGTTTCAGCGGCGTCGGACTGCGGTGGGTTATCCGACTCTGGCTCTGGATTCGGCGCTAAATCGGACATCCCGCGGGGCGGCTCTCTCAGCGTAAGTACGACCAGCGCGGCGACGAGCAAGCCCGGCAGGCCAACAAGAAAAAAAGTCGTTCTCCAACCCAGATTATCGGCACCCCAACCGCCCACCGTGGTGCCGATCCAAGAGCCGATGGGTATACCCAGGGCATAGATCGACAGCGCTGTTGCTCGGGTAGAAACGGGAAAGTAATCCGAGATTAAGGAATGGCTAGGTGGACTCGCACCTGCCTCCCCCACACCCACGCCGATGCGCGCGAGGAGCAGCCAGAAAAAGTTCGTCGCTAAACCACACAGAGCAGTCATGATGCTCCATATGGCCATTGCGGCAGCCAGTATTTTTACCCGACTTTTGCGGTCCGCAAGCATCGCGATGGGAATGCCGAGCGTTGCATAAAAGACAGCGAATGCGAGACCACCCAGCAAACCCAGCTGAAAATCGTTGAACAGCAGATCTTTTCGGATGGGCTCTAGAAGCACCGCCAAAATCTGGCGGTCAACGAAATTCACTACGTAACCGATTACTAACACCGCCAGGGCGTAATAGCGATATGCTGGACTGAAGCTTGTTTTGTCGTTCAATGTTCTTCTCTTTTTAGTCGCGTCTATCTAACAACCACCACCGCATAGTTCGCGTCACTAAATCGGCGGCATCCTGCTGCACAAAATGGTTCGCCTTGGGTGTTGTAACCAAAGTCATGTCATTATCTACCCAATCCCACGTATTATTTAACCCATCCGAGTGCAAAGCGGTATCTTGCAAGCCATGAAAGATCAGTAGTGGCATCGGTAGTTTTGGCATCGGGCTGCTGCTCGCAACAGGGCTGGGTTGATCGGGTGTAGGGTAGTTGGCCTTGTAGAAGTTGAGCATGCCGGCGAAACTCGAGCGCGCAAACGCGGCCTCATAAAGGGGTTTTGCTGCGGGGTCTGTGACCCAGCTCGCAAGGGTACTGGGTGTCATTGGGCCGCCGAACATAATGTCCGGATCGGATGCCGAGCCAGCGATGAACTTACGAGCATAGCCGCTATTGCGTTGTTGTTCTGGATTATTGGCCAACTCGCGCGCCATGCCGTTTGGGTGCGGAAGGTTCAGGATGACGAGGTTCGTTACAGCGTCCGGGGCGTTGAAGGCCACCTGCCATGCAACCGCGCCGCCCCAGTCGTGGCCTACCACTGTCGCCCGAGCGAATCCTGTGTCTCGGATCACTGCTAGCACGTCGCCTACTAGGTGGTGCATGGCGTAGGCGTCGACGCCGTCGGGTTGGTCGCTGCGGTTATATCCCCGTTGATCGATGGCGACTACGGTGAAGTGGTTTTTCAACCCGTTCATTTGCTCGCGCCAGCTGTACCAATAGTCAGGAAAACCATGAATCATCACCACCAGCGGTCCGTTGCCGGCTTTTACATAGTGAATTTTTACGCCGTCATTGTCTGCGTAGTGGTGACTAACCTCGTCGGTGAGACCAGCCGAGTGACCGTTTAGAGCGATCAGCGCTGTGCAGGCGAAAAACAGTACCCTGAACGCAAGCAATAACCGATTGGTCATGATTAGTCTCCCCAAAAAACCAGACCGTATCACCCCGATTAGTCCGAGGGTAGATCTTAGCGTCGAACTTTGCGCTTCAGCCGGTCGAGTTTCTCCTTCCAATATTGGAATTCTTCGGGATCGCCCCCGCGGTCCGGGTGCAGTTGCTGACACATACGCCGTGCTTCAAGAATCTCTGCGACCGGAATGACCAACTCCAAACCCAGTTCTTCAATTTCAGATGCGCTGAGCGTTTTTACCGGGCTAGACTCTTCTGGCTGCCGATAAAAGCCGCGCCAGTTGCTGGAGTTGCGACTGGCGTAGGACACAGGCCCGGACAAGCCCAGTTTCCATGGATGATTTTTCGCCGGTTTTTTCATGTCACCAGTGTAATCGGGTTAGCTAAGCGCTCAAGCCTTTTCTTTAGTGTTAGTTTTTTTTGCTCAGCTGGACTGTTGGACTTTCGTGCCAGCCATAGCGAATAGATTTGACCTCTACAGTCTTATGCACGAGGGGTTCTGTATACAGTAGCCATCGCTGATCGGCGCCAAGCCTATACCCTACACTGGCCCCGATAGGGCTATTGAGGTGCAAGCGATTGTCTTGCCATCGAGCTGTAGGGGCGGGTGTTGTGGGTTGTTTGCCATGGGGACGAAATCTTGCCCGTAATGCCATTTCCGTGTCGTCACTGGTGTCGCCAACCCGTTGTAAAAACTCATCGAGTTGCTGACGCAGCCGCGACAGTGTGGCCGCGTGGGCAGGATCGCCAGCCAGGTCAGTGACCTCGTAGGGGTCTTCGTGCAGATCGAATAGTTGCTCGCTGCCTGCCGGTTGAAACCAACGTGCTTGTATGGCGTTAAGAGTCCCCGAGTCATAGGCGCTGCGCCATGCGCGCACCATATCCAGATTGTCGCGGTAGTTTAAGGGATGGCCGCCGGGTACCTCTGGGTGGTAGCTGCGAATGTATTTAAAGCGTTTGTCGCGCACCGCTCGCTGACGGTCCGCCACCTCATCAATGCGATCGCGACTCGCGTAGACGTATTCGCGCTCGCTGGCTTGCTGGCGCAGGAAATCCCGGCCGTGCCAATAGTCCGGCGGGGTGTCGCCGCCGGCGATTGCGTACAGAGTGGGCGCCAGATCGACAAAGCTTACGAGCCGGTGCTCTGTGGCAGCGGTCAGTTGACCGGGTTCATGCAGCAGCAAAGGAACGTTAATTCCTGAGTCGTACAACTCGCGCTTAGCCCGCGGCAGGCCATCGCCATGATCACTGGTCCAGATTACGACCGTCGAATCGGCGAGGCCATCCTGCTGCAGAGCCTGCAAAATTTCTCCGACGCGTTGATCCATCGCATGAATGTTGTCGTAGTGACGCGCAAGGTCTGCGCGCACCGGCAATAGGTCGGGATAGTAGGGTGGCAAAGACAAGGCAGCGGGATCGGTAATGGGTTTAGCCACCAAACCTCGATCTTTGCGCATGCGTTGAGTTGCGCTGTGGCTCGGGCCGTAGCTTGCACCGTCGGCACGCATGACACCACTTTCATGGGTGTGCATGAGATTAATAAGCGCAAAAAATGGTTGGCCCTGCGGGCGTTTCCGCCAGTCTTCAGCGCGTTGGCCATCTTGGTCCCACAGGGTAAATGGTCCGCTGCCAGCACGGATACCGCTGAACTGGTAGTCCAACTTACGATCGGTGTAGGTGTAATAGCCCAGTTGCCGCAGCAATTCTGGCAACGCCCGGAGTTGTGCCGGCGGTTGTGCGAGATAGCTGCCGAGCGGGGCGGTAGAGGTGCGCATGTGTTGGGCGCCAAAGCTGATTTGATGCTGACCGGTAATAAGCGCAGCGCGGCTGGGCGCGCAAACACCTGCCGTGGTGTAAACATGGGTGAAACGAGTGCTGTGCTGTGCCAATTTGTCCAGATTTGGTGTTACCGCGTGCGGATCCCCGTAGCTGCCGATACGGGGTCCCAGATCTTCGGCAATCAGCAACAGGATGTTAGGTCGATTTTGCTCTGCGGCGTAGGCGAGTGAACCCAGCAACATCAGCAAGGTGCAGAGGCCGGCGCTGCCGATCATGCATAGGCAGCGTTTGGCGCGGACTGCCTCACCACACATACAGTACCGCCAAAAGCCAACTTAATACGCCCCACATCAACAGCGTAAGCGGCACGCCCACTTTAACGAAATCAATAAAACTGTAGTTGCCTGCATTCATCACCAGCAAATTAGTCTTGTAGGCCATAGGTGTTGCAAAACTCATATTGGCGCCAAACAGTACGGCGAGGATAAATGCTTCTGCCGGCAATTGCAGTTGCTGTGCAATACCGACGGCGATCGGGGTGCCGATTACCGCCGCGGCGTTATTCGATACAACATTGGTCAGCACCGCCAGTAGCAGCATCAACGCCGACAAAATCACAGCGGCACTGGCACCGTCGGTCGCGTATAAAAATAGATCGGTTAAGTACGCGGTAGCACCGGTTGCTTGTAGGGCCATACCCAGTGCCAGGCTGGCGGCGACAACGAAATAAATCGCCGGACTTATGGCGCGCACAGCGGCTCCTAAGGTCAGGCATTGGGTGAGCAACATCAGTCCGGTGCCGGCAACTGCAGCGATCGCGATGGGCAAAATTCCACTGGCTGCGAGGAGAATAGCGGCGCTCGTGATAATCAGAGCGGGCACCGCTTTATCGGTGCGCGGCAGTGCGATGCTGTGATCGAGTAACAGCAGTTCGGTGGATTGTTTCACAGCCCGCAGCGCATCGTTATGGCCCTGTACCAGTAAAACGTCGCCCGTTTGCAATGTTAGGTCCTTTAAGCGTTCGTTGGCGCGCCATAGGTTTTGGCCTTTGCGGTGCAAGGCTAGTGCCACCAGCTGATGTCGTTGAATGAATTGGTTATCTGCCAGACTGGAGCCGTCGAGACTCGATCCTTGCACAACCGCTAGTTCTCCGAGCCTTTGCTCTCCGGGACTGAGTGGATTCTCCGCCGTAACAGGTTGCTCGTCCTCCTGTGTGTTGCCTGCGTAAAGCTCGCCGCCCATAGCTGTGGCCGCAGCATGAAGATTTGCTGGCGTATCGAGCAGTCGAAGCCGGTCACCCTGGCGCAGCACCACATCGGGCAGCGGCATCAGCACCGTGTCGTCACGTAGGATACCTCTAATGCGCACATCGGAATCTGCAAGCCCACGCGCCTCGGCCACCGTGACTCCATTAGCAGCGCTCGATTCCCCGAGCAGTAAGCGCGCTGCAAACAATCGCGGACTGTCGGTATCGAGTGCCGTCTCTCGGTCTACCAGCAATAACGGCGCCACCAGCCACAGATAAATCACGGCAATGGTGCCGGCGATCGCCGCGGGTAGCGCGAACGAAAACATATCAAACTCTGCGATGCCAAGATCTTTAGCGATACCTACCACCAGCAGGTTCGTTGAGGTCCCAATGGTTGTAGCCATCCCGCCAACAAGCGTGGCAAAACCCATGGGTATTAGAATTTTACTCGGTGATTTATTAGTGCGTAGACACACCGAAATAAGTATCGGCAGCAACAGTACGACGATGGGTGTGTTATTAACAAAGGCTGATAACAGCGCGCCGACAACCAGAGTGAGCAGCAGCGACAGCGATGGTAGGCGGCCCCACAACTGCCCTAAAAAGCGACCAACAGGTTCCAGCGCGCCTGTTTTTACCAGCCCCTGGCCAAGGGTCATAAGCGCGCAAACGGCGATCAGCGCTTCATGGGCGAAGCCACGAAAAAACATCATCGGATCGACGTTTGGATAAGGAAATAGTGCAAAGGTAAGCGTGATGACGGTCAGAAGACCGAGAGACGTGACGGCAAGTTGCAGGCGTTCGATGCTGAATAAAATCAGCGCAACGGCGGTCAGCGCGAGCATTGTTAAGGCATGTGGGTCCGGCAGTGACGGTAATACTGACATCGCGATCCTCTAATCTACGCTCAACCATGACCTATCCCTGCTTTGCTTTCAATTCGACCACCTCTATCATGTTGCGCCTTGAGGCGGGGTTCCGCGATTGGAAACTCGTTAGATGGGCCGCGGGCAAAATTAGGGAACGTAGTATTGAAATTCGAACATAGTGGTGAAGAAACTGAATTCGACGAGCTATATAAAATTCGGCACAGCCTAGCGCACGTGCTGGCACAAGCGGTTTTGGAAATACGGCCTGGCAGCACGCTTGGCTTCGGACCGCCCATACGTGACGGTTTTTACTACGACTTTGTGCTGTCGTCCCCGATAACAAGCGATGATTTTCCCGAGATCACGCGGCGTATGAAAAAGATTTGTAAGCAGGGTCAAAAGTTTTATCGCGAAGACTTAGAAGCGGAAGAGGCGCTTAAACGGATTGAAGAGATGGGCGAGCCCTATAAACGGGAGTACGGGGCAGAGCTCATTGCCAAAAATAACCTGACGTCGTTGTCGTTTTACCGCAATGGCCCATTCCTCGACATGTGTCAGGGGCCGCACGTCGATAATACCCGCGAAATTCCCCGTGACGCCTTTAAGTTACGAAGTGTCGCAGGGGCCTATTGGCGCGGTGATTCGAAAAATACGATGATGACTCGCATATACGCCTGGGCGTTCGAAAAACAGGACGAATTGGACGCTTACGTCAGTGCTTATGAAGAAGCGCAGGCGCGAGATCATAAACGTCTTGGTCGAGAGTTGGGCATTTATGCCATTGATAACGATATCGGCAAGGGGTTACCGCTGTGGCTGCCCAATGGCACAGTTATTCGCGACGAGCTCGAACGACTGGCTAAAGAGTTGGAGTTCAAGGCCGGTTACCAACGCGTGGCGACGCCACATCTGGCAAAAGAGTCGCTCTATCACACCACTGGGCACCTACCTTATTACGCGGAAGACATGTATCCCCCGATGGAATTGCTGGAATCCGCAGATGACGAGGAGAACGGCAGTACCGAACGGGTCAAGGAGTCCTACCGCTTGCGTCCCATGAACTGTCCTCACCATCATAAAGTGTACGCTGCCGAGCCCCGCAGTTATCGCGATTTGCCGTTGCGCTTGGCTGAGTACGGCCAGGTTTACCGGTTTGAAGATTCCGGCGCTGTCAGCGGTTTGTTGCGAGTTCGTGGCATGTGCATGAATGACGCGCATATCTATTGCACCCGCGAACAGATCAAAAGTGAGTTCAAAGCGATCCTACAAATGTACCAGCAGGCCTACGACATCTTGGGTTTGGATAAGTTCCACATACGTTTATCGAAGTGGGATCCAGAAGACCCCAAGGGTAAAGAAAAATACGTGGATAACCCCGACGCCTGGCGCGAGTCCGAGCGGGTTTTAGAAGAAGTGCTCAATGAGATGGAAATTGAGTTCAAAGAGGGTATCGGTGAAGGGGCTTTCTATGGCCCGAAGATCGATATTCAGTTCACTACGGTTACCGGGCGCGAGGAGTCGGTATCCACAGTGCAACTGGATTTCGCCGTACCGGGTCGTATGGATTTAAAATATGTAGGTTCAGACGGTGAGGAGCACACCCCATTCTGCATCCATCGCGCGCCCTTCAGTACCCATGAACGCATGGTGGCCTTCCTGATTGAGCATTACAACGGCGCCTTCCCAACCTGGCTGGCTCCATTGCAGGTCCAATTGTTGACCGTTTCTGAGCAGTTTGATGAATACGCGCAAAGTATCGTGGAGCGACTTCGTCAGCAACTTGTGCGCGCCGAACTTGCGCCTTCGAACGACACGCTGCCGAAGAAAATACGCCAAGGCGCGACGCGAAAAATTCCCAACCTGTTGATCATCGGTGAGCGTGAGGTAGCCGACGGCACGGTGACGCTGCGCCGTTATGGGCGCAAAGATCAAGTAACGGTATCGGTAGAGGCTTTTGAGTCCGCGTTGCTGCATGCGATTTCGAGTCGCGCGCCTGAAGTCGTACTGCAAGATTGAGCGAGAACTGGGCGCGCGCCGCAAAGCCAGCGCACCGATAAAGGGCGCGCAATAGGAGCGGCGACATGCGCCGTTGGCAACTTTGCGAGAGAAGACAGATTCGCTCGCTAGCTCTCACTTGGTGCGGTGGCTACGCTGTCGGATAGAGCCGGCGTTTTACCGCTGGCGAACTCTGGGCCAGTGCGTTCACTCAGTCCCATTTGTACGAGGTCTGCCACAATGTTGCCAGCTTCCTGCAGTAGCGGGTCGTTGTCCACCAGCTCAGGAATGGGCGTTGCAGTGGTTGCTGACGCGGCTACTGCGTCTTCATTGTCGTCGACCAGGGCATTGTCTGTTGTCGCATCGTCCTCTGCCGTTTCGGTCTCGGCCTCAACCAATGCCTCCAACTCATCCAGGTCGCTTGCCGGCGCTTTGTTCGTGGCGATTCTGAGTTGGTTTTCCAACGCCAGACGCCAAGCGTCGTCGGCGGATTTCTCCGCGCGGCGTGTTGCTTCATTAAGCGATAGATATAGCTTGCGCGAATTCTCTTCGCTGCGCGCCCGTAAGGCGAGGTAGTAGGCAAAGTGAGGGTCGTTTGCGGCCCGCTGCTCGTGGCGCTGTCGCAATGTAACGATACTTGGAGACAGACGGTCGATGGGCTTATAGACCGCGGGTTTAATCATATCCCAGGGCATGGCATCGTCGAGCGTGCTTTCACCGATTTGTTTGGAGTCGACCAGAGTTGGGAACGCGACATCGGGCGTCACCCCTTGGTGCTGAGTGCTCTCTCCGGAAATTCGATAAAATTTGGCGGCGGTGAGTTTCAGTTGACCCCGGTTCAACGGAATCAGTGTTTGTACCGTGCCCTTGCCGAAGGTCTGGCTGCCAATGATTACGCCACGCTCATAATCCTGGATAGCGCCTGCGAAGATTTCGGAAGCAGAGGCGGAGAGCCGGTTTACCATAACGGCGAGAGGGCCGTTCCAGGCGACCTGGTCGACACTGTTGCGATAAACGTTTGCTCGGCGACGTGCGGCCTTAACTTGCACGGTTGGGCCTGCGCCGACGAATAAGCCGGTCATAGAGTCCGCTTCCTGCAACGAGCCACCGCCGTTACTGCGCAGATCGATAATTAAACCCTCGACGTTTGCTTCGCGTAACTGGTTGATCAGTCTTCGTACGTCGCGTGTGGTGCTGCGGAAGTCTTTTATACCTTGCTGTTGCGCTTTGAAATCGATGTAGAAGGTCGGGATCTCGATGACACCAATGCGCATTGGCGCGCCGTCACTGGTTTGGCTCACCGGTGTCAGGCCGAGATTTTGCGGCTGGCTAACCTCAATTATTTTAGCCTGGGCAGCCTGTTCTTCGAGTTTGATTGTGTTGCGCACAATGGTCACACGTCGACTGGTTTTATCCTCGCTGTTTGCGCTGATCACATCCAGCTGCACAGTGGAGCCGCGAGGGCCGCGAATGAGTTCCACGACATCATCCAGACGCCAGCCCACAATATCGATCATCGGGCCGTCGATGCCCTGTCCCACGGCGGTGATTTTGTCCGTTGGTTTGATCGCTTTCGACTTTGCCGCCGGGCCGGCCGGCACCAGACGCACGATAGACGTCGCATCGTCTTCACTCCTTAGCACAGCGCCAATGCCTTCTAATGACAGTGACATGTTGATGTTGAAGTTTTCAGAAGTGCGGGGTGAAAAGTACTGCGTGTGCGGATCAAAGGTGCTCGCAAAGGCGTTCATGTAGAGCTGGAAAGCGTCCTCGCTTTTGTTGCGGTTGGCCATCTTAATTTGGTTGCGTAGGCGCTTTGTTAAAATCTCGGAAATCTCCGATGGTTCTTTGTCGTTCAGGCGCAGCGAGAGAATCTGTGCCTTTACGCGTCGTCGCCATAGATCGTCTTG
This sequence comes from Gammaproteobacteria bacterium UBA2955, assembly GCA_002348825.1. Classification (GTDB taxonomy): domain Bacteria; phylum Pseudomonadota; class Gammaproteobacteria; order Pseudomonadales; family Azotimanducaceae; genus UBA4421. Next base: position 14,202 of record DEBN01000143.1, on the reverse strand, counting down.
ATGCTGAGAGTCGATAGGCCACTGTGCGGCTTCCCGGTCAATCAGCAGCGATTCCTCGACACCGAAGTCGAACCTATCGATGCCTTGTTCAAGCAATAGCAGAGAATAATTCAGACGCTCCAGCAGGCGCTGTTGGTAGCGATTAAAAATATAAAACGCAGGATCTAGGTCGCTGCCTTTTAACGCGTCGTCCAACATATACCGAAACTGCTCAAAGCTTTTAATATCACTTTCGAGGAAATATGACCTGTTACCATCCAACATGCTCAAATACTTGTCGAACATGGCGCTGGAAAGCGCATCGTCTATCGGTTTGCGTATGTAGTGGTTGCGCCGCAATTGTTCGACCACGTTTACGCTGGTGCGCGGGTGTTCGGCCAGGGGTTGCACTGGTGTCCAAAGGTCGCTGGAGGAGATGACTGGCGAGTCATTAACGCCGGCTGATTGTTGTGTTTCGTCTACCGCCAGCAACGCAGGCGCAGAGGCCACCATCAATAAGAAAGCAACGACGCAAATAAAGTAGTGCAATGACGTGAAGCGGTAAGTATTAGAGGTCATGGGTTGATTCTACCTATAGGGTGTTGCTGACAACCAGCGGCTTTCTTGTTGACCGCAGGGCCGCTGGCCGCTGGATCGGTTTAGCAGAAATCCTAGTTGTCGCCTACTTGTATTGCAGAGTCAGGAATGCAGAACCTTGGATAATGCTTCGTCTCACTCAAGGCAGTGAATAATGCGTATGCATCTCTGGTATAATCGATGTGCAACTCAAGTATCACGTTGAGAAAGCGCAAACAAACTGTTGGATGTTTGCAGTGTGTACTTCTGGTGTAAAGATAACTCGACGTCACCAAATGTCAAAGCCCTTATTTATGAGCTGCTCTTTGACAAAACAGTGAATTAGCCGCTGATTTATCGGTTTTTAACGCTATGTATCATAAAAAAGGACAGTTAATGAAAAAGAACCTTCTCCTCGCTGTTTTGCCACTGTGTTTGGCGTTGTCAATTTTTGGGTGTCAACCTACAGATAGCGCTGCGTCAGACCAAGCCCTCGACCAAGATTCTGATATAGACAGCGCCAGCTACCTGATCGGTTATCAACAAATGCGCATGATGCTCGAGCAGACCGGTGACGTGGTCAATTTGGATGCCTATGCATTGGGTGTTGCAGACGCTATTGCGGGTAAAGACTCCGTGGTCTCTGCGGACCGAGAAGAAACTGTACTGGCAGCGTTGAGCGAAGCGATCAATGCCGATAAAAGCGCTTTGGGCAATCGATATATGGCTGAAAATGCCGCTCGGCCCGGAGTGACGACGTTGGAGTCGGGGCTACAATATGAAGTGATTAAAACAGGCACCGGCGCTAAGCCAGGCCCGACAGATACGGTGTCGACTCATTACCATGGAACATTAATCGACGGTACGGTATTCGACAGCTCTGTTGACCGCGGTGTACCGGCCGAGTTGCCAGTGAACCGAGTCATTGCCGGATGGACTGAAGCCCTGCAATTGATGGCGGTTGGTTCAAAATGGCGTCTGGTGATTCCACCCGAACTGGCTTATGGCGAGCGGGGTACCGGTGGTGTAATTCCTCCGCAGGCGACGTTAGTGTTCGAGGTTGAATTGTTGGATATCGTCGACTGACCTAAGCCTGGGCAGCGCTCGCCAATGAGCCGCGGTCGGACGATTAGTTTGGCCGCATAAATCGTTTGCACACGCCAACGCAGATTTGTTACACAGAGCACTGAGATATTCTGTTGTAGCGGCTATGCAGATCAATTTTTTGGACATTGTTGCGCGCGCTTGGGCGCACTACGACGATTCTCGAGCCGTCCAAAGTGTCGATGACATCAGCGTCTTGGTGTCTACCAATCATGTGTTTCGCGTGCGGCTGGAAAATGGCGATTTGGTCATTGGCAAGGTGTCATATTTCGGTCGGTTTGAATCGTTTGTCGAGGATCACACCCTCATTAATGCGCTTGCGAACAATCTACCTGCGCCCTTTGATCAGTTTTTGTCTCGGTCGCTAGTAAAAAAGAACCGGCTTTACGTCTATCGTCATCGGGATGATTTACTCGACGTATGGGTGGTTTTTTATAATCCTATCGGTATCGACACCCAACTGCCTAAACAACTGCAATCCAGCCATATCGAAGCGTTGGGTCGCGAACTGGCACTGTTTCATAGGGCGTGCACAAGTCTCGTCAATATATTGCCGGATTGGACAAAAACTTTGCGTCGCGATATGCGGGACTTGGATCACTGGTTAGATCAGCCCGAAGGACAGTTCTACAATTGGGGCAACATTGATGTTCTTCGCGAACAAATGGACTTGTTCGAGAAGAATACTGATGCGCTGGGGGCTCATGCCTGGCAGCCGATCCCTGTTTTTGTCGATTGGAACATCGGCAACTTTTCGGTGAGTCAGGATTTAAGGTTCTTTTCGCGTTGGGACTATGACTGGTTTCGCATGAGCTCTCGGGTGTTCGACTTTTATTTTTTTAGTCGCGTTTGTTCCCGGGCAGGCGACCGCACCGAGTTCAGTTACCAGTTGGATACTCTGTTAGAGGACGGCTTTCTGCGTTTTCTCGGCGCATATCATGAGGTGTACCCATTGACGCGCGAGGAGCTGCAGTTTTTGCCCGAGGCCTATCGATTTTTTATTCTGAATTACGTCATAAAGTACGGGCACTACTTCTTTCAGGATATTTACGCCAGCAAACTGGGGCGCGAGGCCTTCACCGAATATTTCCCGCGGTTGCAACAAGGCTTTGATGTCGATCGATTGTGTCGGCATTTGGGGTTGTGATGTTGAGCAAGACCGCAGCCAGTAAGAGACCTTTGCTGCGACGGCGGCGAATGCAAGCGCTGGCTCCGTGTCGATAAATCCTGCTCATCGGCAGTTTCTTCTTTGGGATAACGATGGCGTCCTAGTGGATACCGAGCACTGGTATTTTTCTGCGACCCAGCGGGCGTTGGCTGAGTTAGGCGTGGCTCTGTCCATGGAGGCCTATCAGCAGATCATGATTCATGGGCGCTCGAGCTGGGAACTGGCGTTGCATGCCGGTATCGATCCGCGCCGAATTGAGACCGCGCAAGTGCTTCGCGATGAGTACTATCGGGCGCACCTGCGCAATGAGGATTTGCGCATCGACGGCGTTTTCGAGGTCCTGGCCGAATTAGCCCCGCACTATAAAATGGCGATCGTGACCACTTGCAAGCGGCGCGACTTCGAGCTTATTCATTCAAACTTGGATGTCCTGCAGTTCATGCAGTTCGTGCTTACGCGCGAGGACTACGTGCAGTCAAAGCCCCACCCAGAGCCCTATATGACTGCGCTGCAGAGATTTTCCGCAAGCCCGCAACAGGCATTGGTGATCGAAGATTCCGAACGGGGCCTGCGCTCAGCTCGCGCCGCCGCGATCGACTGTGCGGTGGTGGACTATCATTTTACCCGCGGTCACGACTTCAGTGCCGCTCAATATAGGTTGCGGAATCTGTTTGAACTGCCGCAACTGCTGTTAGGTGACTGAATTAGGCCGGGTATTCCGAGCCACTTTTAAGCATTGCAACTGGCTACGTTAGCGTAGATTCTCCTAGATCAGAGGGCGGGAGAAGATGTTTTGACAGCGACCAATTCGGTTTGGAGTGCCCCAGGTTTTAACGCCTATCTGGGTTCCACGGGTTTTTCGGGCATGGCGTTGGCTATGCAGCAATTGCTGTTGAGTTGGATACTGATTGGAATTCTCAATCGCCCAGCGGATGAGGTGGGCGTCATTCAGGCGGTGATCGGTTTGCCCGGCATTGTGCTTATGCTTATGGGTGGTGCCAGTGCTGACCGCACCGATGCACGGCGTTTACTCGCCCAAATTTATCTGGTCGCGCCAATTTTCCCGGTGTTCCTGTTGTTGATGGAGCAATGGCAGTGGCTCGGCGTAGCCACAGTAACCCTTTGGGGTTTGGGTATGAGCGTGGTGCAGTCCTACTCCATGCCAGGGCAGCAGGCTATTCTGAATCGTGTAAGCGGTGATTTAGTGCAGCAGGGCGTCACGATTGCTACTGCCATTGGATACGTGGTGCAGGTTGTGGGTTTAGGGCTTGCCGGGCAGATCGATAATTTAGGCATTACGCCGGTGCTCGTTATGCAAGCGCTGAGTTTGTTGATGGCCGGCATCATGATGTTGCGAATAGCGCCTATGCCCGTAACTCAGGCCCCGAGCCAAACAGTATCAGCATTGCGCGGCATTGCCGACGGGCTCCGTGCAACGTATCGAAGTCCGGTCATTTTTGATGCGCTGCTGATAAATTTTGTCTCGAGCATTTTCAACGCAGGTTCGTTTGTTACCGCATTCCCCTTTATTGTGAAAAGGGTATACGACGGAGACGCGTGGATGTTGGCATGGTTGATGGCGGTGTTCTTTGCCGCTGCAGCCCTCTCTAATATGCTATTGCTGCGTTACATGCCGCTTAAATTCCCGGGCAAATTATTCCTCATCATGCAGCTCACACGAATCTTAGTATTGCTGCTTATGTGGATCGAGCCGGCACTCTGGTTGCTTGTCGTAGCTACCATTGGCTGGGGTCTCAATATGGGCGTTACCACAACGCTGGCACGGACCATCGTGCAAGAGTCCGCCGAAGCGGAATACAGGGGCCGTGTGCTTTCTGTCTTCAGTGTAGGCATGGTCGGTAGTGCGCCTTTGGGTGCCATCATGCTGGGCTGGATCATAGAAAACTTCGGCGCCTTGAATGCGCTCGTTCCGGCTATGTTCGTGTCTCTGTTGTTGTTTCTGTATGGCATCTTTTTTTCCAAGGTATGGACATATCGCAGCGCAACCGTGGATTAACTCGCCTCGGCCGATTTGAAGGGGTAGGCTACGGCAGATGTGAATGACCCGTGCGAGTTTATGGACCGAACCCGTGATATCCGCAGAGAATACGCCTATGCCAAATTGAGCAAAGCGGATCTGGCCGAGCAACCCTTGGATCAATTCCAGCACTGGTTAGATCATGCGCTGGCGAACGCGATACCCGATGCTACGGCTATGGCGCTGGCCACAGCAGACGAGCAGGGCAAGCCTTCTGTGCGCATCGTGCTGCTCAAAGATTTTGATACACACGGTTTTGTATGGTTCAGCGACCGAGGCAGCGAGAAAGGGCGCGCCTTGGCGGCGAACCCGCATGCGGAACTGCTGTTCCACTGGCGCGAGCTGGACCGCCAGGTGCGCATTCGCGGACCGGTCAGCCAGGTTGCAGAGTCGGCAGCCGATGCCTATTTTCGTTCGCGGCCCCAAGCCAGCCAATGGGCGGCAGCGGCCTCACAGCAAAGCCAGCCGATCGAGTCGCGGGCTGCCCTTGAAGCGCGTTATGCGGCACTGGCGCAAGACAGCGAGCAACCACTGCCTCGACCACAATCCTGGGGCGGATTTTGTTTACAGCCCTTGGCGTATGAATTCTGGCAGGGTCGCGAGGGGCGATTGCATGATCGATTGCGGTTTCAACGAGCGTCGCTGCAGGACAATCAATGGAAGATTGAGCGCCTGCAGCCCTGAGACGCAGCCCGCGGTTCAGTCGGGCAGGCCCAATACCCGCTTGGCGATGATGTTTTTTTGCACCTCCATCGTCCCCCCAGCAATGGTCAACGATTTCTGTTTTAACCACGTGCGTGTTGCGGCCAACTCAGTGGCCGTGAAGTCGCCGGCCCAACCTACACCCTGAGTGCCCAGCGCATTGATGAGCAGTTCGTCACCCGCTTGGGTGATCAAGGCGTTTGACAGTTTTACGGCAGAGGAAGCAAAACCCGGCGCGTTAGCGGCAGTTTCCTCGATAACGCGTTGTTGAGTTAAACGCTGAGCTGCAAAGTCCATTTGGTGTCCGACGAGTGCTCGGCGCAGAGCGGGCTGACCACTTAGATAAGGTTGCAGCTGCATAGGCAGAGTACTGTCACTGGTGCGCCCGCCCTGCGATCCCGAGGTATTAATTCCCGCATGCGTTGAGCGTTCAAACTGCAGCAACCGCTTACCTACGGTCCATCCGTTATTAACGCCGCCGATGACGTCGTCGGCCGACGCGAGCGCATTTTCAAACACTGTCTCGTTGAATGGCGATGCGCCGCTAAGAAGACGAATTGGGCTGACCTGTACGCCGACCTGATGCATATCAACGAGAATCAAACTGATGCCAAGATGCTGGGGTGCGTCGGGATCTGTGCGCGCAAGAATAAAAATATAGTCGCAGTCCATGGCGTCAGACGTCCACACTTTGCGTCCGTTGATCACATAGTGGTCGCCATTGAGTTCAGCTCGGCAAGACAGGCTGGCCAAGTCTGAACCGGCGCCGGGTTCTGAATAACCCATGGCCCAGCCGCCCTCACCACGTGCGATGCCAGGGAGCCAACGAGCCTTTTGCGCGTCGGTGCCCAATTCAAGGATAGTCGGGCCAATGTAGTTTACACCGCGTCCGGTTAGGGGCGTGCGTGCATTGATGCGTTTCAGCTCCTCGATCAGCACCGGGTAAAGTTCTCGGTCCAAACCAGCGCCACCATATTCCACCGGCCATGTTGGCACGGTAAAACCTCGTGCTGCCATGCGCTCCAGCCAGATGCGGCTGTCGCGATCCAGTTCGATACTGGAACTGCCCCAAGGCGTGGTATCGACGCTGGGCGCAGCACCGTCCCTCACCCCCTCGGGACAGTTCTGTGCTAGCCAGTTACGCAACTCGTCACGGAAATCGGCGGCTTGTTTTGAATCAGGCATGACTTAAGGCATCCAGGGTGAACTTAAACGACGGCCTAGAAGGAGTGTTACGGACATAACGTTGCCACTTTCTGGCCTATGAGGGCGAAGCAAAGTTGGGTCGAACAAGCGCTTGCGCGGCGGTCTATTTCGGCGGGGTTGGCCGCGGCGAGTTTGAATGGTGAGCCGATCATTGTCGAGCTCGAAGCTTTTACATCGTCCAGGCAGGGAGGATAGGCATACAATTCTGCGTGGCTGTTGATCAGTTCGTTGTATGCGGCTTGCACGCGAGCATGCTCGTGGTCGGCTCGATCATTGAGTTGTTCTGCCGCTTCGGCGCGGTTTGCCAAAGTGGTGAACAGCAGATCGGAACGGTACCAGTACAACCGGAACAAGCCGTCATCTCGTTTAACCACGGCACCTTCTTTTATCTCACGTCCAAGTCTGTCTTGGCTTTGATACCAGATTTCCACGAATTCCCCGCACACCCTCTGGGCACCCTCGCCGAAACACTCAAGTGTTTGGATACGTTCACGCAAGCGGCTCTGTGGCGCGACTAGGGACGCGTGCTGTTGCATGTCCGCGCACGAGGCGGCTGTAAACATCAACAAGCCGAAGGCATGGCAACTCGCTGGTTGCTCTTCGTAGCTGGTGTTAAGCCACTGTTGAAGAAAACGCTCCGCGTCAGCCAGAGTCTGCTTTTCTGCATCACCACAGCCACCTGCCAAAAGGCAGGCGGCTAACATCAGCGAGCGGGTTAGGCTGTTATACGCGCTCAATGATAATCGCGGGCGCCATGCCACCGCCTGTGCACATGGTCACGAGCCCGGTATTGAGGTCTCGACGTTCCAGCTCGTCCAACACGGTGCCGATTAATATCGAACCGGTTGCCGCTATAGGGTGCCCCAATGCCATTGCGCCACCGTTAACGTTGACCTTTGCTGGGTCCAAGGCAAGGTCGCGTATGAACTTCGCAGCGACAACAGAGAACGCCTCGTTGATTTCGAACAGGTCGATATCGTCTGTGGTCATGCCCGCTCGCGCCAACGCTTTTTGTGCAGCGGGTACCGGCTCGTTCAGCATCAAGGTGGGGTCGCCGCCCACGGTTGCCATGGCCACAATGCGCGCGCGGGGTTTCCAGCCGGCTTTATCGGCGTAGGCCTTATTGCTCAAAATCAATGCAGCGGCGCCGTCGACTACACCAGAGCTGTTGCCTGCGTGGTGCACATGATTGATCGCGAGCTCTGGGTAACGCCGAGCCACAAGCTGCGCGAAGGTTTCACCACCGTCGTCGACCGGGGCCTGCATAAATTGCGAAAACACGGTTGGCAGACTCGCCAGCGTCTCAAGGGTAGTGCCTGGGCGCGGAAACTCTTCGCGGTCGAGTGCGGTGGTGCCATCATCGTTGGTTACCGCGATCAAGCTGCGATCGAAATGCCCGTTAGCCATGGCGTGCTGAGCGCGGTTTTGGCTTTCCACCGCCAGTGCATCGAGTTCTTCGCGGCTGAAGCCTTCGAGCGTGGCGATAATGTCAGCGCATACGCCTTGATGCGGCTGTGGGTGTAAATCGCGCAGGTGCAGATTACCGCCGTCCACGGTGCGGTTGTTGTTTTCAGGCATCAACGTGGCGGTATAAGACATCATTTCCACGCCGCCAGCGACACAAAGGTCATCCATGCCACTCATGATGTTGGCGGCCGCGAGATTTACCGAGGTAATGCCCGACCCGCAAAAACGGTCCAGTGTTACCGCAGAGGCCGAGGTATCCCAGCCAGCATCCAAGGCGGCCATCCGGCCTATGCAGGAACCTTGCTTGCCCACCTGAGAACTGCAGCCCACCACGACGTCATCGATTTCGGCGGTGTTAAGGCCGTTACGTTGCTCGATTCCCTCAAACACTTTAGCCAGCAACCGACTGGGGTGAAATTCCGACAGCGAACCCTTGCCGAGTTTGCCAATGCCTCGGGGTGTTCGTGCGGCGTCAATAATGTATGCATCTGTCATAACAACTCCTTTTAATTGTCGGTCTTTGATAGCCGTTACCGGCCTTTGAATTCGGCGTCGCGTTTTTCCATAAATGAGGCCATGCCTTCGGCGAAATCTTTCGATTGAAACAGCGGTAACAGCTGCAAAAACACGTGGTGCACGTGGTCATTGAACGTTTCGTTCATGCCCATGCGCATCATGCGCTTTGACGCCTGAACCGCCAAGGGTGCGCGCCCGGCGATCTGCTGCGCCATAGTTGAGGCGCGTTCGCCAACCTCGTTATTGTTCACCACGTGCGAAACCAGCCCCATTTCCTCGCACTCTGCAGCGCTTAAAGTTTTACCGGTAAAGATAATTTCGCTGGCGCGCGACCAACCAATCAGGCGTGGCAAGATCCAGGTGCCGCCAGATTCCGGAACAACGCCTCGGGCGGTGAAGGCTGCGGCGAGTTTTGCGTTGTCTGCCATAATGCGAATATCGCAGCCCAAAGCCAGATCCATGCCGTAACCCGCCGCCGAACCATTGAGGGCGGCGATTGTTGGCGTGTCGAGATTGTGAAGCACCGTTGGGGGTGTGTTCTTCAGGTCCAACGTTGTTGGTGTCGAGCGCTCGGATGAGAGATTGTCGGTTATGTCGCTGCCGCGCAGGTCGAGACCGGCGCAGAAGAATTTGCCGCTGCCGGTAATGATGATGGCGCGTACGTCTGTATCGGAATCCGCCTCCAACAAGAGTTCGCTAAATCGCTTTAGCATACTGCCTGAGATCGTATTTTGCTGATCCGGCCTGTTAAAGGTAATGGTCGCGACGTGGTCCTCCACCGCATAAAGCATTTGGTTATCGGTCATGGTTCCCCCAGTTTCATTTGATTCGATACGCATTTAATAGTGTGGCGTGCTTCGGTAATTTTTTCCAAGTGGCAGTACTGCACGATAATATAACGGTCTGCCGGGTGTCAGCCGGATAGGCGGCTAGGCGCCGCGCTCGGGCATTTTTTCCTCACTTATGGCGTAACCGGCCTCGGTCGGGATACACAAATATTGGCCATCTTCGCGTTGCTCTGTCCAGGGTAAAACGGGAACTATGCTGGAAGCTCTGGCGTTATCCAAAGCCTCTCCTACGCTGCTCGCGGTGGCTAGCTTTTCCAGATTCCGCAGGGTTGGGAATATTACTGTCCGCTGCCCTGATTTGGCTTGTGCCACGGCAGTGCCTGGTGCTATCCAGATCGAGTCGACTGATTCGTAGCCATCATGCAATGCAACATGATCTGCAGGCGCGATAGCGAGGTAAAAGTGCGTATCGAACCGTTTGGGCATCATAGGTGGCGTGATCCAATGGGCAAAATGGATAAGTTGATCGCAGGCCAGTTGCAGTTGCTGTTGTCGCAGGAAGTCGATCAGGCTCACTTCGCCGCTGTTCATGGGCTCCCGAAATTCCTGCAATTTGGCCAAGCGTTCGCCGCTAATTATGTCAGCCGAGCCGTGCTCGCGAGCCAACAGAATACCGCATTCTTCGAATGCCTCGCGGATCGCGCTGACCTGCGCTGCGCGCATGTCGGCATCGTCGTGTTGACCACTCAGGAACGGAATCAACGCATCGTCGAAGTCCTGAGGATCGGCTTTGCCGCCGGGGAATACCAGTGCGCCCGAAGCAAAATCGATTTGATGATGGCGTACCACCATGAATACTTCCATGCCGGCGCTGCCTTCGCGCAACAGTAAAATGGTTGCCGCGGGTTTCGGGTCCGGTGGGGTGGTTTTTTCGCTCATAGTTGGAGTCCTAACGGATGGGTGGTGTGTCAAGGAGCCGCTTAGCGCCCTGCTACATGTTGAATAAACGTGTCGAGAGTTTTCAGCTTTGTCGACGTGGATCCCAGCGTGAAGTCAGGCACGATCAGTTCATCGACCCCGGCTTCGGCATAGGCATGAATGATATCTCGTACTGCATCCGGCGTGCCGATGATGGAGGGCCGCTGAGCGGCGTTGGCGCGTGCCTGCTCCAATATTTTGTCGTCCTCGCTCATAAACAGTAGCGCTACCGCAGAGCGTTGGATGGACTTAGGGTCACGACCCAGATCGGCACAGTGTTGGTCGAGAATGCGCATTTTATGCTGTAGCGTGTCTACTGTACCCCAAACGTTCCATTCGTCCGCATGTTCTGCAGTGATACGCAGCGTTACCCTTTCGCCGCCGCCACCGATCATCAGCGGCAGCTTTTGGTGCAGCGGCTTTGGTTCTAATGTGGCGTTGTCGAGCTGATAGTACTTGCCGTTGTAGTTGCTTTGGCGCTTTGTCAGCAGCGCCTTAATAACGTGACAGGCCTCGTCGAGTTTTTCCAGACGCTCACCGACGCTGCCGAATTCTATACCGTAGTGTTGGTGTTCATTTTCCTGCCAGCCGCTTCCAAGGCCTAAAACCACCCGCCCTTGGGTAATGTGGTCGAGGGTCACTGCCATTTTCGCCAGTACCGCGGGGTGTCGATAGGTGTTGCCGGTGACCAGTGTGCCGATACGCAAGCGCGGAACCTCAGCACCGATTGCCGCTAGCGTGATCCAGGCTTCTGGCCACGGCACATGGGTATCCGGGGCGTTGGGCATAAAATGATCGGCGTACCAAAAGCCGTCCCAACCGGTTTGTTCAACATGCATTGCAAGCTGTCTGACGTCGGCATAGGTCTGGCTCGGATTAGGCCAAAAGCTAAATCGCATACGGTCTCCTGTTTCCCCTCGCAAGCATGCGTAACTATTCGCGCAAGCGGTTGATGTTCGCTTATGTACCAGCCTATGGCAAACTGCGCCGGTAAGAGTATTCGCTGAAACCCCCGTCGCCTTAATGTTATGCCGCTACTAGTAACAACCATTGTCATTGTTCTGGTGTTCGTTTATTTGCAGATGAACCGTCGGGCGCGGCTGCGCTGGGTGCGTGAGATCGACTTGCCCGGTCTGTGGCATGAACAAGACTCTGGCTCGTCGCGAATACCGCGCGAACTGCGGTTATTGGGAGGCATTGCGACGGGCGACTATCGGTTGCTCGAAGGCGAGCGTGAGCGACGCGGCCAGTGGCGGTTTCAGGGTGATCAATTGCTTTTAACGCCTGAACAGGGCGAGGTCGAAGTGTTTGTTCTACGCCTGTTCAAGCCGGGACAAATCAGTTTGCAGGCGGCCGGGGGCGAGGCTCGACTGTTCCACAAACAAGCCGATAACGTCGTTAGCATGCAGCGGCCTCCCCGAGACTAGTAAGGCAATGGTTTGAGCAAACGCAACCAGCAATCCAACGAGTCGGTTTTTCTTGAACTAGCTCAACGCGGGCTGTCGCTGCTGCCCATTTCCCGGCAAGTTGATTGGGCAGAGTCCTCGGCAGCCGTTTGGCTGTCTGAGCGCTGGCACGGTCAGTTGCATGGCGTAACGCGGGTAGCCGGTGCTCGGCTGGAGGATTTGTTACATATAGACCAACAAAAACAGCGCTTGGTAGCCAACACGCGCCAGTTCATTGCAGGTTATCCGGCCAACAACGCGTTGCTCTGGGGCACTCGTGGCACGGGCAAATCCTCTCTTATTGCCGCCTTAGTACAGGAGTTTTTCGGACAGGGACTGCGTGTAGTAGAAATTGGCAAAGACGCGTTGGCCGATCTGAACAAAGTGGTGCGGCAACTTGCGGACCAACCCTATAAGTTCATCGTGTTTTGCGATGACCTTTCTTTCGAAGCCAATGACCCGTCCTACAAAGTGCTTAAAAGCGCCTTAGAGGGTTCGGTGTTTGCAGCGGCGTCCAATGTGGTGATTTACGCTACCTCGAACCGTCGCCATTTGCTGCCAGAGCAGATGAGCGACAATCAGCAAGCGCGCATGGTTGATGCTGAACTGCATCAGTCTGAGGCTACTGAAGAGAAAGTTTCATTATCGGATCGATTCGGTCTGTGGCTGTCGTTTTACCCCTTCAAACAGGAGGCCTACTTGGACATGGTCGCTCATTGGGTTGCATCCCTTGCCGCCGAATTTGATGCCCGGGATCAGCCGTGGGCGCTGGAACTCGAGAAATATCGGGGCCCGGCTTTGCGCTGGGCGTTGGCTCGAGGGGTGCGCAGCGGGCGCACGGCGCAGCACTTTGCTCGCCACTGGGTGGGTCAGCAACTGTTGCAGGGTCGCGGCAATCTAAACCTCTAAACTGGACATTTCGTTCATGGTCATAGGAATTACTCGGACGATGCACTGGCGTCATAGTCTTCAGTTAGCGGCGTTGCTTTTGTTGTCGATGCTTGGCAGCGTTCGTGCAGATACCCTTTTATTGCACAATGGTGACCGTTTGAGCGGGACTTTGATTTCGATTGCTGATCAAAAGGTTGCTTTTGAAACGGTCTACGCGGGGCTACTGTCGGTAGAGCAGCGGTTGGTGGAATATGTCGAAACCAATCGAGCCTATAATCTGCGCGGTGCTGCCTTTGAGCGCCAAGGTCAGCTGATGGTACTCGATGGGCAACAGGGCGTTGGGCAGCCTGACGAGTTTTCTCCGTTGGATATCGCCTCGATTGAGTCGGCCGATCGCGTACAACGGGTGGTGGCGATGCTACCTCTGGATTGGGTATCTCGGGTGGATTTATCTGCGGTTTTTTCCTCTGGTAACTCTGCAACCGAGAGTTTTAACACGCTCGCAGAATCGCGTTTGAAACGCGCCAATTCGGAGCACTTAGCGACATTGCTGCGTAATACCGAAAAAGCAGAAGGCACCACCAGTAAGGATCAAGTAGACCTGTCCTACGGCTTTAAGCGGTTTATTTCTCCAAAATGGTATGGCTCGGCGAACGGCAATTATTTCCGTGACGAGTTAAAAGACATAGACCAGCGGCTGTCCATTGGTGCAGGTCTGGGGTTTCAATTAGCCAATAGCCGGCGTGGCGTATTGTCCACCGAGGTCGGGGTAAGTGCGGTACAGGAGCGTCTTAACGGTGTCGACCGCACTAACCCGGCCGCCCGTTGGGCCATCGATTTTCAGCGTTATTTTTTTGATCGGCGGGTAGAAGTGTTTCATCGACAGACGCTTTTGGCGATCGCCTCTGAGGGTCGCGGGCAGGTGCTGACGTCGAGCACGGGTTTTCGTTTTGCGCTTAGCGCGCGGGTAGATACCGCTTTGCGCACGGATTTAAATTATGAGACCAACCCTCCTCAGGGCAGTAAAAAGACCGACACCACCTACACCTTAGGAGTGGGGTTAAAGTTTTGATTGTCAGTCGTCACTGCATCTTATAGTCGCGGGTGCGGCGGGTTGCTGGGCTTGACTGTACGCATAGCCGTTCATAGAATGCGCGGCTTCTCGGTCGTCCGGCGCAGAACGAAAACAGCGGTGGACGCTCGAGGAATCTGCGTCCCCTTCGTCTAGAGGCCTAGGACTCCGGGTTTTCATCCCGGCAACAGGGGTTCGACACCCCTACGGGATGCCAATTTCTTAAAAAGCCCTTTAATTAGGGCTTTTTTATTACTTATTCAGGGAAAATG